>JADGGF010000315.1 GCA_019690055.1 Micromonosporaceae bacterium | reverse complement strand
CAACGAGGGCGACGGCGGCGGCGATCGACACGACCGCCCCGAGCCCCGCCAGGAGCAGCAGCTCCCGGACCACCGACCACCCCACCGCCGCTCGTCTCTCCGACATGGCTCCCTCAACATCGATGCTCGCTGTGGAACGAGGCACGCCTCGCTCGCCCGTGTCATGGCGGCACGACCGGCGGTGACCGCGGCGGCGGCCTCGACGACCCCTCGGGCCGCTCCCGAGGCGACTTCGTCGCGTGGGGCGGGTTCGCCCACGGCGGGCTGCCGCGCGCGTCCACCGACAGGTTCGGCACGATCGGCGGCAGCCCAGCCAGAGCGTACGCGTTCCCGAACGGGCCGTACGCGATGATCGCCACCGTCACGAATTCCATCGTCGGTCCGTCATGGCCCGTCGTGGTCCACATGGCACACTCAGCCGACGAACGGGTACGGACCGAACCGGCCCCACGCCACGAACGCGGCCACGAGGAACACGGTCACGGTCACCACGGCGTTGCGGAACTCGCCGCGACGGAGGTGGAAGACGGTCGCGCCGAACATCAGCAACACCAGGCCGACCGCAGCCACCGGTACGAGGACCGGCACGATGTCGAGAGCCGCGGGTAGTATCAGGCCGACCGCAGCCAGTACCTCAAGAGTGCCGATGGCCTTGACTGTGGGGAGGCTGAGGCCGAGTCCGGAAGCCTCCAGCTTCTCCTTGGACATGAACAGCTTCGCGGCGCCGCTGCCCAGGAACAGTACGGCGAGTGCTCCCGCGGCGCTCCATAGTGTGATGTTCATGATTGGTCCCTTGCCCTCCGACTGTGAGTGGGGGTTGTCCGGCCAGTACGACGACCGGTCCCCTCGTAACGTCAGGCCGACGCGGCTACCTCACATTTCGGCGTGTTCCGTCGTCGACATCGGTGAGGGCAGGTTCGACGAAGGGTGCACGACATGACCGTCACGACGGCCGAGTCAGGCGACGTCCGGCACGACCCGGAACTGAGCGCGGTCATAGGCGAGCGGCGCGCGCTGTTCAACCTGGCGTACCGGCTGCTGGGTTCCGTCGCCGAGGCTGAGGATGTCGTACAGGAGACCTATGCCCGCTGGTACGCCCTGTCCCCGGAAGAGCAGCAGAGCATCGAGTCTCCTGGCGGGTGGCTGACGAGGGTCGCCAGCCGTATCTGCCTCGACCAGCTCGGCTCGGCCCGAGCCCGGCGGGAGCGTTACGTGGGCCAGTGGCTCCCGGAACCGTTGCCCGATCGCGAGGCCTGGACGAGCGGGCGGTTGGGCGACACCAACGTCGATCCGGCCGATCGGATCACCCTCGACGAGTCGGTCACCATGGCGTTCCTCGTCGCGCTCGAGTCGATGACGCCGGCCGAGCGGGTCGTGCTCGTCCTGCACGACGTCTTCTGCTACTCATTCGCCGAGGTCGCCGACATCGTCGGCCGCACGCCAGCGGCATGCCGGCAACTGGCCTCGTCGGCCCGCCGCCGCCTGCGGACAGCCCGCCTGACCCCGGCGCCGACCGCGCAACGCGCACGGGTTGTCCGGAAGTTCCGGCAGGCCTGGGAAGCCCGAGACATCGACGCGCTTATCGGCTTGCTCGACCCCCACGCGACGGCGACCGCCGACGGCGGGGGTGTCGTCGTCGCCGCGCTCCAGCCGATCGAAGGAGCCGAGGCGATCGCCCGCCACCTGCTCGAGCTCTCGCGCGCGGTGACCGGCCTGGTCCTCACGGAGCGTACGGTCAACGGACAGCCCGGTCTGGTCATCGAGGCGGACGGCGCCGCTCTCACGGTGGTGGCGTTCGACATCGCCGGCGACCTGATCAGGCGCATCTGGGCCGTGCGCAACCCCGAGAAGCTCCTCGCCTGGACCACGGGCGAGGCTTGCTGAAGACGCCGTATCAACCTAAATGTTTACGCTGGCGCCACCCTCTGGGAGTTCTTCGCGGCGGTAGACCTCGGTGCTGAGATACTTCAGGCCGGAGTCGATCAGCAGCGTCGCCACCCGTGACCCGGGGCCCAGCCGCCGTCCCACCTCGATCGCCGCGACGACGTTGGCCCCGGACGAGGTTCCCGTGAACAGGCCCTCCTCGCGGGACAGCCGCCTGGCCATGGCCTGCGCCTGGTCGGTCGAGACCGCCACGATTTCGTCGACAATGGACGGATCCCACAACGGGGGTCGGTAGCCGATGCCGATACCTTCGATCCGGTGAGCGCCGGGTGGCCCGCCGGAGAGCACGGCCGACTCGGCTGGCTCGACGGCGACGATGGTGATCGATGGTCGGTGACGCCGCAGGACGGCACTCACGCCCCGAAGCGACGCGGCCGTGCCGACCGACTGCACGAAGGGTTGGTGGCTGGGCGAGCTCTCGTGGAGCGCGTTCGTGCGCCGCCCCGGGGTCCGCGTGCACGGCGATCGCGCCCTGCAGCGCCAGATGCACCGCTGGTTCGCGCGGTACGTCTTCACGGCCGAAGCGCTGTCGCAGGTGTGAGAGCACGGCGTCCGCGTTGACAGCAAGATACTAAGCGCGCATACTAATCCCATGACGACGATCGCGACGGCGCACAGCGCACCGATGGAACCTGGTGCTGACCAAGGACATCCGACCGAACCCGCCAACCGACCCCGGCCGGCCGGCCGCCTTGTGCGCGGAGGACGTGGGCGCGAGGCCGGCATGAAGTACTGGCTCGGTGTCGTCTGCCGCGACCACGTCCATCGCGGCACGAGGCTTGGCATCGCTCAGCTCGGCCACGGCAAGCGTGACGGGCTCGCCCGGCTGTCGCCCGGCGACTGGCTCGTCTACTACTCGCCACGGACCAGCCTTCGAAATGGTGAGCCGCTGCAGGCCTTCACCGCCATCGGGCAGGTCGTCGACGACGAGATCTGGCAGGCCCACGAGGGCGACTTCCACCCCTGGCGCCGACGCGTGTCCTATCTAGACGGTGTCCGGGAGACCCGGATCCGCGAACTCGACCTCGACCTGACCCGGCAGCCGAACTGGGGCTACCAGCTGCGCCGAGGCCTACTCGAGCTGACCTCGGCCGACTTCGACAAGATCAAGTCGGCGATGGTGGCATGACCGGGCTCGCCAGCAAGTTCGCCAGCCCGGACGAGAGCCCCGGCCTGCTGCTGTGGCAGGTCGGCAACCGGTGGCAGGCGGCGCAGCGTGCAGCTCTGAAGCCGTTCGGGCTGACCCACGTCCAGTTCGTGCTCCTGGCCGCCCTGACGTGGCTGGAGGCCTCGGGGCCGGTGACCCAGAAGGCGCTGGCTGACATGACCGTCACCGATCCGATGATGACCTCACAGGTGCTGCGGGCACTGGAGGCCCGGGGACTCGTCCACCGGCCGCCCCATCCGCGCGACCGCCGCGCTCGCGCCCTGGCCATCACCGCCGAGGGACGCGCCCTGGCCAACCAGGCGGTCATCGCCGTCGAAGAGTGCGATCGCAACTTCTTCAGCCCGCTCGACGACAGCCTCGGTGACTTCGTCATCGCCCTGCGACGGTTACGTCAGCCAGCCCCGGACCACTGAGTGCCCGGGCCATCCGGGCACCTGGTCAACAATTCCACAGTGGACCGTACGACACGCCTGATGTTTCCGCAGGTCGGAGGCGTGCTCCGGGTAGTGGGGCGCGTAGGATTCGAACCTACAACCTACGGATTAAAAGTCCGCAGCTCTACCGTTGAGCTAGCGCCCCGAGGCCGTGTACCACGGTACTGGACGCTTCCAGGGTGCCTGCAGGCCATTTCCGGGTTTAGGCCCCGACTTCGATGAGCACGCATTTCCGCAGGTCAGCCGCCCAGACTCACATCTGGCCACGTCCTGCTGGCTGACACGCTTGTTCGCGACCGCGTGGCGGGCACAAGCCGTGGATGCTCAGGCGGGCGGAGATCGCCGACGTACGAGCACCCCACAATCACCATCGGCCGCACCCGCGGACATCGCGAGGGATCGTCCGCAACGACATGCGCACGGGCGGGCGGGCCGGACGCGTCGGTGCGCTATGTCCCCCGGATCCGGGTCGACGCCGTGGCCAGGGACTCCCACCAAATCTTTTGTTTCCCCTGCCGTGCCGAAGTCGGCAGCATGGGGACCGGCAAATCAGGTCCGAGAAGAAATCGGTGGTGCGTTTCGGTGGCTCCAGTACGTGATCTTGCCGGCAAGGTGGCACTCGTGGTCGGCGGGAGTGGCAGCCAGGGCGCGGCGTTCGCGGAGAACATCGCCTCGCGCGGGGCGACGACGGTGATCAGCTATGCCAACCAGGATGCCCGGGCCAAGCAGACGCTGGCGGCATTGGAAAGGTGCGGCGTGCAGGCGGAGGCCGTCCGTTCCGATGCCCGGTCGTCGGCCGAGGTCGACGCGCTGTTCGAGGGCGTGGTGGCCCGGCACGGCAGGCTGGACATCGTGGTGCACACACCGGGAGCGGTCATCAAGAAGCCGTTGGTCGACTTCACCGATGAGGACTTCGATCACCTGATCAACCTCAACACCCGGTCGGCGTTCAACACGCTGCGCGCTGCGGCCAGGCACATCGCCGACGGAGGCCGGTGCGTGGTGCTGTCCACCACGCTCACGTCGGTCATGACCGGCCCGTACGGGCTCTACTCCGGCTCCAAGGCGGCAGTGGAACGGATGGTCCTCGCCGCCGCCAAGGAACTCGGCAGCCGCGGCGTCACGGTCAACGCGGTCGCGCCCGGACCAATAGACAACTCCTTCTATCGAGCGGCGGAGACGCCCGAATCGATCGAGGCAGCCAGGCACCACAGCCCACGCAACCGCGTGGGGCGCGCCGAGGACGTCGTTCCCGTCGTCTCCTGGCTGATCAGCGACGAGGCCGGCTGGGTATCGGGCCAGACGATCCGCGTCAACGGCGCCATGTTCTGACCCCCCGTTATGTGGGGGAATCCAGGGATCATCGCAACACAGCGACCTATGGCGGAGATCGTAATGGGTCAGCTCAGCGAATGAGTGTGTGAGCAAGCTCGGGCACTGGCGTGTCGGTGTCGGTGGACCAGGCGCGGATCGTCGCGGTGAGGGCGAGGGCGCTGCCGTAGAGCACCTGCGGCCCGCCCTGGCGGGTGAGGAGCGAACCGAGCGAGCGGAAGGCGCGTCCCTTGGCGGCCAGGGCGAGAATGTCGCGGGCGGCACGCTCACCGACCCAGTGCCCTTTGGGAAGCCGGACCCGGTCGGCCAACCGCGGCGGCGTGCTCCCGTCGTGACTGCCGAGCCATTCGTCGAGCAGGCCCAGTGCGATGCCGATGCAGGCGGAGACCTCCGGCGCCGAGTTGTCCGGCGATTCCGGCTGAACCTGGTCCAGGATCGCCGAGGCGACCTCGGTGTCGCCGTCGGCGATGGCCTCCACCACCAGTCGCAGCGCGGCAGCGGCCACGTCGCGCCGTTCGCCGACCGGCGTGAACAGGGCCATGTTCTGCCGCTCGACGGCCCGGTTCATAGCCCGCCGTAACGTCTCGATATCATAAACCTCTATATTATTGATGTCAATTCCCTCTTCGGCGAGCAGCGGCGCCAACTCGCGCAGCATCTCGTTGGCCATGCCGGGCTTGAACTCGATCCT
>JADGGF010000314.1 GCA_019690055.1 Micromonosporaceae bacterium | reverse complement strand
GTCCGGCCCGCCCGCGACCGTCCGGTTGCCCCGCGGGCCGGGTGGGGACGGGGCAGACAGTGTGTCCATGACGGTGACCGGCTGGGCCGGGCCGTGGCCGGTGGACGAACGGTGGTGGGCGCCGGACGAGGCCAACCAGTCGGTTCGACTGCAGCTTGGCGTGGCGGACGGATCAGCCCTGCTCGTCGCCGGCCGGGGCGACACCTGGTGGCTCGAGGCCGTCTATGACTGAGTGTCTATCTACTGTGGACCTATACGGCTCTGCTGCGTCTGACGCAACACCTCGATGCCGAGTTCTGGTGGTACAACCGGAAAGTGGTTGGCGCGTGGCTTGCCCGCCATCGCACGGGTGTTCTAGAATCGAAGGCATGAGGACGGGGGCGGTGACGACAGCCGAGGGGGCGCCTCGGGTGGCACCGCAGGTTCTTCCGCCGGACCTGGCCGAGTTGCCACCGGGGCCGCGGCTGTCGGCGGCGTTGGCCTCGCTGGACCTGCGACGGTTGACCGCGCATCAGCTCGCGGTGGTGATCGCGGCGCAGAACCGGCAGATCGCCTATGAGCAGTCCCGGCTGCTGGCGGCGGTGTGGGAGCTGGGGCACACCCCGCTGGACGTTCGCGACGCCGTGGTTCGGGAGCCCGATCCGGTGCCGTTCGCTATGGTCGAGGCCGCCCAGGCCGGCCGGTGGACCCAGCACCACGCGAATGAGATCCGTGATCTGGCCTACTTCGTGCTGGATCAGGTGCCCGCCCTCGGCGACGCGCTGGCGACCGGGCAGGTGGACCTGGAGAAGGTCAAGGTCTTCAAGCGGCTTCTGTCCAATGTGGTGGATGTGACGCTGATGCGGACCATCGTGGCGCTGGCCCTGCCGTCGGCGGTCCACGGCACCACCGGCACCCTGCGCTCGCGGCTGTACCGGCTGCGGTGCAAGCTCAGCCCAGAGGCGGTTCGTCGCCAGCGTGAGCGTGACCACGACAGCCGGTACCTCGCCGCGCACCAGGAGATCAGCGGCCTGGTGACCCTGGCGGCCCGGTTCTGCGACGAGCAGGCCGCCATGGCCGCGCTGGAGCACATCGATGCCATCGCCGCCGCCACCCGAGCCGCCGGCGATCCGCTGCGGCGCAGCACCGACCAGTTGCGGGCCGACATCGCCCTCAGCCTGCTCGCCGGCGTCGATCCGGCCAAGGCCGGGTTCGCCACTCCGGCCGACCGCAAAGGCGTCATCACCGTGACGGTCAACCTCGCCACCCTGGCCGGTCTCACCGGCCTGCCGGGCCTGTCCCTCGGCAGCAGATCCTGCCCGCACGCCACGCCCACCGAGCAGGCCATACTCTCGCACCTGACTGCCGCCGATCCCGGTATCACCGTTGCCGATCCCGGCATCGCCGGGCTGTGCCCGCAGTGCCTGGCGCAGGCGGCCGATCTGGTGCTGGAGCCGGGGGACCTGGCCGGGTACGGGCCGCTGGTCGCGCACATCACCCGGCAGACCGTCGCCCAACTCGCCCGCGTCAGCATCTGGCGGTTCGCCGTCACCGACGACCACGGTCGGCAGGTCGCCGAGGGCGCGATTCCCGCCGACCGGCTCCCCGACATGGACATCGAGATGCGCCGTTGGGCGGCCGACGCCTCTGCCGGGCCCGATGGTCGCGCCCACCGCATCCCGACGGCGGCGCAGGCCGCGTTCGTGCGCGCCCGGGATCGGCACTGCCAGGCGCCGGGATGCCGTGTCCCCGCCCACCGCTGCCAGATCGACCATCGCATCCCCTGGCGCTCCGGTGGGCCCACGCTCATCGACAATCTGTACTGCCTCTGTCGACTGCACCATCGCGCCAAGGACGAGGCCGGATTCACCTACCACCCCACTGGCAGCGGCCTGCGGTGGACCACTCCCGCCGGGCACACCTACCTCACGCGGCCTGGGTCCCGTCGAAGCCGGCCCCGATCCCGCCGACGGCGTGACCATCGCTCGCTCGGCATCGTCGTCACCGCCGCCGCCTACCGGCACACCTCGAGGGCGCGCGATGGGATGGCATAACCCCCCGGTGCCGTGGTCCACGTTGGAGCGGCATCTCTCCGGCGACATCGTCCGGGACCCGGTGACGGTCGACCATGGCGACGGCAGCGACACTCCCGCCTGGACCCGCAAGCGGCCCCGCTACGAGGCGCCCACGCTGGTCCGGCAGTCATCCACAGTGGACTATGCCGAGCTGCACTGCCACTCCAACTTCAGCTTCCTGGACGGGGCCAGCCACCCGGAGGAACTGGTCGAGGAGGCCTGGCGGCTCGGGCTGACCGGGTTGGCGCTGACCGACCACGACGGGTTCTACGGCGTGGTGCGGTTCTCCGAGGCGGCGCGCGAGCACGGGCTGCCGACGGTCTTCGGGGCGGAGCTGTCACTGGACCTGCCGGGCCCGCAGAACGGCGAGCCCGATCCGGTCGGCGCCCACCTGCTCGTGCTCGCTCGGGGCCCGGAGGGGTACGCCCGGCTGAGCCGCGTCCTGTCCGAGGCGCACCTCGAGGGCGGGGAGAAGGGGCGCCCGATCTACGACCTGGAGCGCGTCGCGGCCGACCTGAAGGATCACGTGGTGGTGCTCACCGGTTGCCGCAAAGGGCTGGTGCCCCGCGCCCTCCTCACCGGCCATGAGGAACAGGCCGTCCGGGAGCTGGACCGCCTGGTCGCTCTGTTCGGGGCCGAGCAGGTGGTGGTCGAGCTGACCGACCACGGAGATCCGATCGATGGTGATCGCAACGATGCGTTGGCCGAGCTGGCCGCCCGGCGGCGCCTGCGGATGGTGGCGACGAACAACGTGCACTACGCCGCGCCCGACCGCCGGCGGCTGGCCATGGCGCTGGCCGCGGTGCGGGCGCGGCGCAGCCTCGATGAGATCGACGGATGGCTGCCAGCGGCTGGTACCGCTTACCTGCGCAGCGGGGAGGAGATGGCCCGCCGGTTCGCGCCCTACCCGGAGGCGGTGCGCCACGCCGCCGCGATCGCGGCCGAGCTCGCCTTCGATCTGAAGCTGGTCGCGCCGAACCTGCCGGCCTACCCGGTCCCGCCGGGGCACACCGAGATGTCGTGGCTGCGCGAGCTCACCGAGCGGGGCGCGCGGGAACGCTACGGCCCGCGGGAGCAGAACCCCAAGGCGTACGAGGTCATCGACCGGGAGCTGGACATCATCGAGAAGTTGAACTTCCCGGGGTATTTCCTCGTGGTGCACGACATCGTGACGTTCTGCCGGGAGAAGAACATCTTCTGCCAGGGCCGGGGGTCGGCGGCGAACTCGGCGGTCTGCTACGCGCTGCGGATCACCAATGTGGACGCCGTGAAGTGGGGGATGCTCTTTGAGCGGTTCCTCGCCCCGGAGCGGGACGGGCCGCCCGACATCGACGTCGATATCGAGTCGGACCGCCGGGAAGAGGTGATTCAGTACGTCTACCAGCGGTACGGCCGACGCCACACCGCGCAGGTCGCCAACGTCATCTCCTACCGGCCGCGCTCGGCGGTGCGCGACGTCGCCAAGGCGTTCGGCTACTCGCCCGGGCAGCAGGACGCGTGGAGCAAACAGATTGATCGCTGGGGCTCGGTGGCGCAGGCCGATGTGGACGACATTCCGGCCGAGGTGGTGCGCTACGCCAACGAGCTGCTCACCTTCCCCCGGCACCTCGGCATCCACTCCGGCGGGATGGTGATCTGCGACCGGCCCATCATCGAGGTCTGTCCGGTGGAGTGGGCCCGGATGCCCGGGCGCACCGTGCTGCAGTGGGACAAGGACGATTGCGCCAGCGTCAGCCTGGTGAAGTTCGACCTGCTCGGTCTGGGCATGCTCTCCGCGCTGCGGTACGCGGTGGAGTTCGTCGATCCCACGATGGATCTGGGTGCGCTGGACCTGGCCGACCAGGAGGTCTACGACATGCTCTGTCGGGCCGACGCGGTGGGGGTGTTCCAGGTGGAGAGCCGGGCGCAGATGGCGACCCTGCCCCGGCTGAAGCCGCGCAAGTTCTACGACCTCGTGGTGGAGGTGGCGCTGATCCGCCCCGGCCCGATCCAGGGCGGGTCCGTGCATCCCTACATCCGTCGGGCGCAGGGCAAGGAGGCGCCCGTTCCGCCGCACCCGTTGTTGGAGAAGGCGCTCAGCCGCACGCTCGGGGTGCCGCTGTTCCAGGAGCAGCTCATGCAGATGGCGATCGACGTGGCCGGCTTCAACGCGGCCGAGGCCGACGAGCTCCGTCGGGCCATGGGCGCCAAGCGCTCGGCCCAGCGGATGGCCCGGCTCAAGGACCGGCTTTTCGCCGGGATGGCGGAGCGGGGCATCACCGGTGCGCTGGCCGAGGAGCTGTACCTCAAGTTGGCCGCCTTCGCCAACTACGGTTTCCCCGAGAGCCACGCGATGAGCTTCGCCTCTCTGGTCTTCTTCAGCGCCTGGTTCAAGCGGTACCACCCGGCCGCGTTCTGCGCCGCGCTCATCAACGCCCAACCGATGGGGTTCTACTCGGTGCAGTCCCTTGTGGACGATGCCCGCCGGCACGGGGTCACGGTCCGGCGGCCGGACATCAACGCCAGCGGGGTGGCGTGCACGCTGGAGCCGCCCATCGAGCCGGGGGGACCGCGGAGCCTGGTCAAGGGCGCCCCGCCGGAGGAGTGGGGCCGGGGTGGCCCGGTCGTCCGGCTCGGGCTGTCGCAGGTCCGGACGATATCGACGGAGATCGCGCAGCGGATCGTGAGCGAACGGGATGCCAGCGGGCCCTATCGGGACCTGCGGGACCTGGCCCGGCGCGTCGCCGCCACGGGGAAGCCGCTCACCGCCGCCAACCTGGAGGCGCTCGCCACCGCGGACGCCTTCGCCAGCCTCGGGATGACTCGGCGGGAGGCGTTGTGGGCGGCCGGCGCCGCGGCCCAGGAGCGGCCCGACCGCCTGCCCGGCACGGCCCTCGGGGTGCGGTCCCCGGCGCTGCCCGGCATGGACGTCGTGGAGGAGATGATCTCCGATGTCTGGGCGACCGGTCTGGCGCCGGATCGACACCCGGTCGAGTTCGCGCGGGACCACCTGACGAGCCTGGGTGCTCGTCCCATCACTACATTATCTACTGTGGACAGTGGTGCCCGGGTCCTGGTGGGCGGCCTGGTCACTCACCGGCAGCGTCCCGCGACGGCCAGCGGCATCACGTTCCTGAACCTGGAGGACGAGACCGGGATGCTCAACGTGATCTGCTCGCCCGGTCTGTGGCAGCGGTTTCGGCGGGTGGCGCGGACCGCGAACGCCATGGTGATCCGCGGCACGGTGGAGAACGCCGAGGGGGTGACGAACCTGGTCGCCGAGCACCTCGCCCCGTTGCGCCTGCCGGTCCGCCTCGCCTCCCGGGACTTCCGGTGATCCGGCTGACGGGCCGTGACCGTCTCCACCGTTCGCTGACGACCTGGCAGCATGGCCGCTATGCGGATCCAGAGCGCAGTGGCGCTGGTGACCGGGGCGTCGTCGGGGATCGGTCGGGCGACGGCGTTGGCCCTGGCGCAGCGCGGCGCCACCGTCCTGCTGCACGGCCGCAGCCGCGTCGCGCTCGACGAGGTCGCCGACCGCACCGGTGGCACGGTGCTGGTCGAGGAC
>JADGGF010000313.1 GCA_019690055.1 Micromonosporaceae bacterium | reverse complement strand
GGCCCGACTCGACGGGCCGGCGCGCTCCGGCACGACTCATCACGGCCTCAGCAGCGCGACTCTTCGCCGAGCACGCCGTTGCTGATCGCCTCGGCGACGTGCTGGCAGCGCTCCCACTCGCTCGCCGCGAACTTGGTCGTGCCGTTGTGGTCCACCGCCGTGAAGTACATCCAGTCGCCGGCCGCCGGGTTGGCCGCGGCTTGCAGGGCCGCCTTGCCGGGGTTGCTGATCGGGCCGACCGGCAAGCCGGCGACGTCATGCGTGTTGTACGGGTTGTTCGGGTCGTGAATCTCCGAATTCAGCATCTGGCCCGACGACTTCTCAGGCTTGCCCTGCAGTTCGAGCCAGTAGTTGACCGCGGTGTCCATCCCCAGCGGCCACGGCGGCTCGTGGTACGCCCGGTTGTAGACCACGCGCGTGGCCTTGGCGAAGTCCGGCTCCTTGACCTCGACCTGGGCGATCGAGGCGGCGATGATCAGCTCGTACACGCCGATCTGTCGCGCCTGCGCCTGCTGCTGCAGGCCCAGCTCGTTGGCCACCGTCTTGAACTGATTGACCATCATCTTGAGGATGTCGGTCGCCGTGGCCGTGGGGTCGTAGAAGTACGTGTCAGGGAACAGGAATCCCTCAATTGATGTGGTGGCGGCGTTCTTGCCGTCCTGCCGCTGGTACCACTCGGGGCCGATGCCCAGCGCCGCCGGGTCCTTGATCGCCTCCTGGAAGTCCTCCAGCGGAATCCCGGTCTGCTCGGACAGCGACTTGATGGTCTTGATGACCGAGAGGCCCTCTTGAATAGTGAACTTGCTCGTTATGGCGTTCTTGGGGTCGACGAGGATGTCGAAGACCACCTTGGCCGGGCTGTTGAGTTGGACCTTGTAGGCGCCCGGCTGGATCGACTCGCAATCGGTCTTGCGGGAGCTGCAGATGTTGATGAAGGCGGCCTTGCTCTTGATCACCCCCGCCTCGACGAGGTTGGCCGCGATCACCGAGCCGAATTCGCCCTCCTTGACCCGGAAGGTCACCTCGTCGCCCATGTCGCCCTGCTCGTAGTCGGCGGCGAGGAACTCCCGGACGCTCTGGTTGTTCAGCAGTTGAACGACGCCCCAGTAGCCGCCGAGGCCGACGAGCAGCAGGAGCGAGAGCGAGATGATCAGCGCGGTGTAGGACTTGCCCTTCTGGCGACGCTTCCGCTTCTTGCGCCGGCGCTGCTGCTGGGCTCGGCGGTTGGGCGGACCGGGTCGGCGCCGCCGGGGCCGGTCATCGTCCCAGCCCCGCCGGTCATCGTCCCAGCCCCGCCGCGGCCGGTCCTCGTCCCAGGCGAGGTCAAGGCCGTGGTCAAGCATGTCGTCTCCGCGCCGCATCTAGCCATCCCTGCAGGATCTCCACCGCAGCGGCCTGGTCAACGACCGCGCGGCGACGTCCCCCCCGGACGCCACGTTCCGACAGCCTACGGGTTGCGGCCGCCGTGGACATCCTCTCGTCCGTCAGTAATACAGGCACCGGGGCCACGGCCCGCGCCAGGACCTGCGCATATGACCGTACGTATTCTGCTGCGTAACTTTCCGTACCGGCCAGCGTCACCGGCAGGCCGACGATCACCGCAACCACCTCGTGCTCGGCCACCAGCCGGGCCAGTTCGGCCACGTCCGACGGCACCCACGTCTCGTCGTCGGGGGGAGGCGGCGAGACGTCCCGCGGCACGGTGGCCAACGGGGTCGCCAGGATACCGTCCGGATCGCTGATCGCCACCCCGACCCGGACCTTGCCGACGTCGACCCCGAGCCGCCGGCCCCGGCCAGGAAGGACGCCTTGTTGGGCATCAGGCGTCAAGAGGGCGTCCTTCCTGACACGAAACCCCCGGTCATCGGAGGGCGGCCTCGATGGCGGCGAGCAGGGCGGGGATCTGGTCCTCGCCGACCCCGCCGCCCTGGGCCATCTCGGCGTTGCCGCCGCCCCGACCCGACAGCGCCCCCTTGACGAGCTCGTTGGCCGAGATGCCCCGCTCACGGGCGCCGGGGTTGGTGGCCACCACCAGGGTCGCCTTGCCCCCGGACCGGGCGGCGACCGCGACGACGGCAGGCCGGTTGGGGAACCGATTGCGCAGCTCCTGGGCGAGCGTGCGGACGTCGTTGCCGGTCGTGCCGGCCGGCGCCTCGACCGCCACCAGCGCCACGCCGCCCACGTCGACGGCCGCGTCGGCGAGCGCGCTGACGTTGGCCAGGGCGAGCTGCGCCCGCAGCTTCTCGATCTCCTTCTCCGCGTCGCGCAGCGCCGTGACCGCCTGCTCGACCCGGTCGCCCACCTCCTCGGGCCTGACCCGGAACAGCTCGGCCAGCCGCGAGACGAGGATGTGCTCGCGCGCCGCGAACTCCAGCGCGTCGAGGCCGACCAGCGCCTCCACCCGGCGTACGCCGGAGCCGATCGACGCTTCGTTGAGGATCTTCACCAGGCCGAGCTGGCCCGACCGCGCCACGTGGGTGCCGCCGCACAGCTCACGGGCGTAGTCGCCGACCTCGACGACCCGCACCTCGTCGCCGTACTTCTCCCCGAACAGGGCCATCGCCCCCAGCCGGCGGGCCTCGGCCAGCGAGGTGACGAACGCCCGAACCTCGAGGTCCTCGGTGAGCACCTCGTTGACCTTCTGCTCCACGTCGTGCAGCACCGCGGGCGGCACGGCCGACGGGGTGTTGAAGTCGAACCGCAGCCGGCCGGGCGCGTTCAGCGAGCCGGCCTGGGTCGCGGACTCGCCGAGGAACAGCCGCATCGTCTGGTGCACCAGGTGCGTCGCGGTGTGCGCCCGGGAGATCGCCTTGCGGCGAGCCACGTCGATCTCGCCGTACGCCGTCTCGCCGACGCGGACCTCGCCCCGCACAATCCGTCCACGGTGGACGATCAGGCCGGGCAGGACCGACTGGACGTCGGTCACCTCGATCTGTCCACTGGAGACGGTGATGATGCCGGTGTCGGGCTGCTGGCCACCGCCCTCGGCGTAGAACGGGGTGGCGTCGAGCACCACCTCGACCTCGTCGCCCTCACCCACGACCTCGACGGGCTCGCCGCGCCGGTCGAGCAGGCCACGCACCCGGGTCTCCCGCGCGGTCTCCGTGTAGCCGGTGAAGTCCACCGGGCCCCCGGAGTCGAGGATGGCCCGGTAGGAGGACAGGTCGGCGTGGCCGGTCTTGCGAGCCGCGGCGTCCGCCTTGGCCCGCTGCCGCTGCTCGGCCATGAGCTCGCGGAAGCGCTTCTCGTCCACGCCCAGCCCCGCCTCCGCGGCGATCTCCAGCGTGAGGTCGATGGGGAAGCCGTACGTGTCGTGCAGCTGGAACGCCTTCTCGCCGGGCAGCTTCTTCTTGCGCGCCTTCTTCGTCTCGGCGATCGCCGCGTCGAGGATCGTCGTGCCCGCCTTGAGCGTGGCCAGGAACGCCTCCTCCTCGCCGTAGGCGTACTGCGAGATACGACCGAACTCCTCGGCCAGCTCGGGGTAGGACGGCGCCATGCAGTCACGCGCCACCGGCAGCAGGTGCGGCAGCGACGGCCCCTCCTGCCAGCCGAGCAGCCGCATGGCCCGGATCGCGCGGCGCAGGATGCGGCGCAGCACGTACCCCCGGCCCTCGTTGCCCGGCACCACGCCGTCCCCGATGAGCATGAGGCTGGAGCGCACGTGGTCGGCGATCACGCGCAGCCGGACGTCGTCCGGGTGCGACTCGCTGGCGACGTGGCTCGCCCCGGCGCCGTACCGCTTGCCGGTCAGTTCGGCCGCCTTGTCCAGGATCGGTCGCACCTCGTCGATCTCGTACATGTTGTCGACACCCTGCAGGATCGCGGCGATCCGCTCCAGACCCATACCGGTGTCGATGTTCTTCGCCGGCAGCTCACGCACGATGTGGAAGTCCTCTTTGGACTTCACATCGGTGATCTCGTACTGCATGAAGACGAGGTTCCAGAACTCCAGATACCGGTCCTCGTCGACCTCGGGTCCGCCCTCGGCCCCGTACTGCGGCCCCCGGTCGTAGTAGATCTCCGAACACGGACCGGCCGGGCCGGGGATGCCCATGTGCCAGAAGTTGTCCTTCTTGCCCCGGCGGACGATGCGCTCCTTGGGCAGCCCGGCGATGGTCTGCCACAGGTGGATCGCCTCGTCGTCGTCGAGGTAGACCGTCACCCAGATGCGCTCCGGGTCCAGCCCGAAACCGCCCTTCTTCCTCGGCGTGGTCACGAGCTTCCAGGCGAGGTCGATCGCGCCTTCCTTGAAGTAGTCGCCGAAGGAGAAGTTGCCGTTCATCTGGAAGAACGTGCCGTGGCGGCTCGTCTTGCCGACCTCGTCGATGTCCGGCGTGCGGATGCACTTCTGCACGCTGACCGCCCGCGGGTAGGGCGGGGTCGACTGACCCACGAAGTACGGCACGAACTGCACCATGCCGGCGTTGACGAACAGCAGGTTCGGGTCAGGCAGCGGCAGCGGAGCGGACGGGACCACCGTGTGCCCGTTCGTCTCGAAGTGCTTGAGGAACCTGCGCTTGATCTCCGCGGTCCGCATCGCCCGTCGTCCCGTCTCCTACCGAAACTTCCTGTCGTTTCTTGCCGACCCGCCGTTTCCCACGGAAACGTCTTGTCGTTTCTACCGGCCTACCGGTACTTCTCGTCGTCGCTGTCCAGGTCGTACGCGTCCATCGGGTCGAGGTCCGTCAGCATCTGGCCGTTGAGGAACGCCTCCCGGATCTCGGCCTCCCGCTCGGCCATGCCCTCACGGACGTCGGCGACGAAGTCGGTCACCCACTGCAGCGCCCGCCCTGAGAAGTCTTGCACCGAGTCCACGAGTCCGGCTGCTGAGTTCCGGGCCGTCTCGGCCAGGCCAGCCGGGCTGTACGCGTGCACGGCCTTGCTGATCTGCCGCGCCACCAGGGCGCCGACCGCGAGGCCCACGCCGAGCCAGAACAGGCGCCTCACCGGTCATCACCGGCCCGCCGCTCCCGGCGCTCCTGCCGGATCCGCTCACGGATCTCCGCCTCCTCGGCCGCGGCCCGGCGGCGGGCGGCGGCCCGGCGCACGCCGAAGCCGAACGCGGCCGCCTTGGCCAGCGGGCTGGAGGCGGCCGACGTGACGATCGTGGTCAGGTTCGCCACGTTCGCGGTGACCTGGGACACGTGGGAGGTGATCGCGTCGAGGCGGGCCAGCTGCAGGTTCACCCCGTCGAGGGTCTCCTTGGTCTGGCCGAGCGCGGTGTTGACGCTCTCGATCGTGATGTTGACGTTGTTCAGCATGGGTCCGAGCCGGTCATTGAAATCATTGAGCGTCTCGGTCGCCGCGTCCACCGTATGACGCAGTCGCAGCAGGGGAACCGCGACCGCGGCGCACACCACCAGGAACGCGATGGCCGCGATCAGGGCGGCAACCTCGGCCAGGGACACGCCGCACCCCCTCTCGACTGGGTTGGCCTCTGGGACTATGTGGCCCGCGTGAACTGGGTTGGCTCGCACGCCGGCTCGGGCGTGAGCACGGTGGCGTGCTGAGACTACCGGCTGGCGGAAACGGGATCGTGACGGGATGCCACAAACTACGCGGCGACCCGCCCGGCCCCGCCCCCGCCCCAGGGGCGGTCACGCGGGGC
>JADGGF010000312.1 GCA_019690055.1 Micromonosporaceae bacterium | reverse complement strand
ACCTTCGCTGACCCGTCTATCGGGGTCGTAGCTCAACTGGCAGAGCACCGCCTTTGCAAGGCGGGGGTTAGGGGTTCAAGTCCCCTCGGCTCCACCACTGTCGCATTTCATCAAGATCGCTCCCTTACTGTCGGCCCGGTCAACTCGAGAACTGCGTTCTTGCGCGGACGGGACGTCGGCCCAGAACCTCGATGATCACGCTGAGAAGCGTCGCGACGTGCTGCTCGGCACGCGGGGGACGTCACCTCACGGCATGAGCGTTGAGGCGACCGAGATGGATACCATCCCGCGGGCCGAGTATGAGGCGATGAAGGCGGAGTTGCGGCGCCTGCGCTTGGCTGAGGGTGACGCGGAGGCGCTGCGCCGGGCTAAGGCTTTCCTCGCCGCCGGGGGTCCAGAGGCTGCGGGTCGCATGCTCACGCGGGAAGAGCTTGCGGAGGCGTGGGGCGTCCGTGAGTAGACGTGTCCAGTTCCCTGGGTGACACGCGGCCAAACATCCAAGCTCTACCCGAACCGCAGCGTCGTGCGGTTATGCGGCTGGTCTTGCACTTGGTCGATGAGCGGGTCCCCTCTTTGGCTGACCCGTATTCGCCCGATGATCCGCTGCCGTGTGTTTCAAGCTTCGCCTGCCCGCCGATGGCGTGACGATCTGGTATGCCGTCACCCCATGCGAGGGCAGCGAGGTCATCGCTCTGCTGCACGTGCTCGCAGACACGTAAACCGGATAGGCGCTGGTAGGGGAGACTCGGGCGCGCGGCTCGTGATGAACATGGAGGGTCAATGGCTCGTCATCGAAGCCGCCTGTGTCACTTCGTGATCGATTGTGACGACCTTGACCGGGCGGTGGCGTTCTGGTCGGCCGCACTCGACGCCACCGAGGAGCCGCTTTCTGAGGCGAGTCGTTCGGTGTACCGGCGGTTGAAGCTGCCTGACTCCGAGGTCCGAATCTTGCTTCAGCGCACCGGCGACCCCAAGACATCCAAGGAACGCATGCATCTCGACCTGGAGACCGATGATGTGGAAGCCGAGGTGCAGCGACTCGAGGCACTGGGCGCAACCCGGTACGACCATCAGCAAGAGCGCGGCTACGACTTCTGGGTCATGCGCGATCCCTGGGGTAATGAGTTCTGCATCCTCCAGCCTGAGTTCCCCGAACTCCTGGCTCGCCGTCCACACTGGACTTAGGTGTCCCACCCCGTTGTGTGTAGGCGCATTTGAGATCGCCAGCACAGCTGCAGGGCCTCGGTGGCGCGGTTGTCAGATCTCGTCTTCGATGGAGATGTCAAACCCGGAACCCTCGTCATACAGGATGGCGGACCACCGCTCGGCGGCCGTCCTGAAGATGGTCCGCACGATTTCCCAGTTCACGTCGCTGGAAGGGATCAGTTCCATCACCGTGTCACACGCGGTAAGACGTTCCGGACCACCGGCCTCTAGGCCCCGCTGCACCTCAAACCTAACCCGGCTCGGAGCAGTGACTACCTGCACGATGACACTGCTGTCATGGCCCGGCGAGGCCAGCTCGCACCAAGCGATCGCGACACCATCGTGATAGTCGAGCACCGTCGCCTCTGGAACGCGCGCCGTCACCGCGTCCACCAACTGCGGTAGCAGGCGCTGCACGACCGGATCACCGGTAACGGCAAACAGCCGAACTGAGTAAGCCATCACCGCCTCCGGCTGATGGAGATCGTCGGGGCGGTGGTCGGCGGCTTCCTCCGGCTCCCGTCTACAGCCACAAGTACAGCCGGGACAACCGACAGTCCGCCATAGCATTGACGCCAGAGTCAATCGCTTGGTTAGCGACGGCTACGCCCACCGCCACCGCGATGCCTGGGGCACTGGCTCGTCCATGGATACGGACCCAACCCGCCGATCACCGCGGTCCGTGAAAGCCCACCGGTCACGCCAATATCGGCCAGAATCTCGACCATCGTCGCTGATGACAACACGTGCCTTCACCGTTGCGACAACCGGGGTGGCAGCCGAATGACTGCCGTCGCGTGGCCTGGTCGGCGGGGCGACGTCATGGAGGCCCTGGCCATCCTCGCGACCCTTCAACCGCCTGCCCCGACATCGTGGCCGGGCCTGACCGAAGCCGTGGACTGGCTCGTCAACGACACGTTCTGGGACCAGCGATCACCGGCCGACGCCATCGGAACCATCCTGGTCAACGTCGACGAGGCCGACGCGATTGCCGCCACATTGCGACCGTTGTTGGCCATCATCGACGAGCTCGAACCAACCGGATCCGACGACGACTACCTGACCCACCCCCGATGGCCCGAGGTCACCCGGGCCGCAGCCACCGCCTACCAGCTCATGGCCAGCCAGACGCCGGCCGAAAACTGAAACAGCGGCGCGCGTGTCCAGGGTGGACAGCTGGTCGGAACGGGGATTGGTGTATTCCGGTTCCTCGGCTGACTCGTGACCCCGACCCGGCAGTCAGGCCTGCGGCGTGCGCGGCGGCGAGCTCACGAGGTGCCCGTGGCCCATGGACACGACGAACCGGCGGTCTTCGATCGTGCCCGCCATGCGTCGTCGTAAGGATGGCTTCGGGTGAGAACGAGACTGTACCCGACCGTCGCGCCGGGTCAGGCCGTGGCCGACAGCAGCATGGCGGCGCCGAAGGCGGCGACCACGGCGTTGCCGATGAGGGCGGTGACCGTACGCGTGCGCGGTGACGTACGCCGGCGCAGCAGGGCACCGGAGGCGACGAGCAGCAGCTGCCAGGCGACTGAGGCGAGCCCCGTGCCGGCCACGAAGAGCGCGGCCCGGACGGGCGAGCGCAACAGACCGGCCAGGCCGAGGGTGATGGCGGCGAAGTAGACGAGCGTGGCGGGATTGATCGCCGTCAGCCCCAGGAACAACACGAACCGCCGCCACGACGGCCCCGGGGCGACTTCGCCCACCTCGGTCTCGGCCACCCGCGTCCGAAGCGCCCGGCGGATGCCCAGGACCGCGATGACGATCAGCGCCACGCCACCGACCACGGCGGGCCAGCGGCCCAACCGCGCGATGAGCGGCGCCGCGACCGCGCCCAGGGCAACGGCGCCCGTGCAGTACACCGTGTCGACCACCCCCACGGCGACGGCCGCGGGCGCGCCCCGGCGCAGGCCGCGCATCACCCCCTCCTGGATCAGGAGTACGCCGATCGCCCCGAGCGGGACCGCGATGCCGAGCCCGGCCACCAGACCACTGCCGAAGGCGGTGAGAGCGTCCATGCCGGCGAGTGTGGTCGGGGGCCAACCGCGCGACCGAACGACTCGCGGCCCTCGCGGGTAGATTCGCAGCGTGGACCCCGTCGACGAGAAGATTCTCAGCATCCTGACCGAGAATGGCCGCGCATCGTTCAGTGCGATCGGTCGCGAGGTCGGCCTGAGCACCAACGCGGTGGCGGCCCGGGTGCGGCGTCTCGAGGCGGCCGGCGTCATCCTCGGCTACCGCGCGATCCTGGCCGAGGAGACGCCCGAACCACCCGGCCGGGCCGGCATCGAGGCATTCATTGACGTACGGCTCCAGTCGGGCCAGGACTCGGACGAGTTCCTCGCCTGGGCCAGGGCCCAGCCCATGATCCGCGACGCGGTGCACGTGACCGGCCCGTACGACTACCTGCTGCACGTCTACGTCCCGGACACGAGCGAACTCGACCGACTGCTGCGCCGCATCAAGAAGTCCGGTGGGGCGAGCTACACCCAGACCCGGCTCGCCCTGCGCTCCCGACCCGAAAAATGACGACCAGGGTCGACAGCACACAGGGCAATGTGTCCCCGTGAGCAGGGTGGCCAACCTGATGATCCAGGCGGATTTCGCGGACGGCGACACGGTCCAGAGCCTGAGCGACTGGCTCAGGAAAGAAGCGCCAACCACGTCGTACGGGGACGCCCGAATCCGTCTCTGCGTGCCGCAGCAACATGATTCCCGCGTGGACAAACAAACCCGACACAATCGCACCGTTCTGTTTTCCCATGTTGCCAGGTAGCCTGATGAACGTTCATCGGGCGACAGGAGTCTCTACGTATGCGGGAGCCGTTCGATCTGTGGGGATCGAGGGGTTGGTACAATCAGGAGGTAGTGGGTGAGTCGCAGTACTTCACCACGCTCCAAAAGATCATCGGTGTGCCCACCCTTGAATGGACCGAAGTCACAACGCTCGCCCATCTGGTCCCCGAGCCAACCAATCGGTATGACGGGAACGCTGTCCAGGTTCTGATCGGCGGCCAGATCGTCGGCTATCTACCGCGGGAGGACGCGGCCCGCTACGTCACTGTCCTCGCCAACCTCTGCTCACATGGCTGGCTGCCTCAGGTCCCCGCTCAGGTTCGCGGTGCACTTGTGGAGGACTACGACTTCGACGAGCGCGGTCGCGAGCGGACGTTCACCAGGTTCGTCGGTTCCGTTTATCTCGATCTCAACGAGCCGCACCTGCTGGTACCGGCGAACCGACCTCCAGCAGCCGAGCACGTCATGCTGCCACGCGGCGGCGCCATTCACGTGACCGGTGAGGAGAACTATCTCAACACCTTGGTTCCCCTTATCGGTCCCGCTGGCGAGACATGGATCCACGTGACGCTGCACGAGGTTTCCGAGCAGACCGCCCGGACGACCAAGACGCTGGTCGAGGTTCGCGTGGATGGCCAGCCCGCGGGGCGGCTCACCCCGAAAATGAGCGGGGAGTTGCTGCCTGCAATTCGCTACTTCGCCGATCGCGGCCTAGCGACCACGGGCCGAGCGATTCTCAAGGGGAACGCCCTCAAGGCGGACATCACACTCTACGTAGCTCGAGCAGGGGAGTTGTCCCAGGAGTTTCTGGCCACCAATGGAACGTCATCGAGGTCCGTCGCGGCACCAACCATCCCCGGGCAGGTCGCAGCGGCCCAAGAAGCAAGCCCGGTGCAGGAAGGAGCGGCCACCGCCGCTGGTTCGTGGCGTTTCAATCCGCCGCCGGGCTGGCCGGCCCCGCCGCCAGGGTGGGTGCCACCACCGGGTTGGACCCCACCGCCGCATCTTCCGCCTGCACCGCACGGCTGGCAATGGTGGGTTGCCGCGCAATAGGGCCAGAGACCGCGAGCAGCGTCATGTGGGTAGCGTCGGTCACCCTGTGTGCTTACCTCGTGACGGCCTCGGTCTCGAACCTCAAATCGCCGTGGCAACTCGACCGCGATGTCGTCAGGTCGAGATCTCGGGCCACAGCCGTCCATGACCGCGCCTGGCGACCACGCGTGCGGTAGATGCTTGGCGGAGCGGGTGAGTTTCCCGGTTTGAATCGGAGCTGAATCCGGATAGTCACTTTGAGTTGCTGTCGGGCAGCGATTACGGCGGCCACGAAGCGATGCACGTCGGTCACGGCGTCGACTTTTGGTCGGTGGGGTTTAGCGTCGTGGGCGACGCCGGGGTGGGCCTTCCCCGATCGCGATCGCCGTGACCCCCCATGGCCGAGGCGGAGAAGAGCAGCGTCGGGATGAGCAGGAGAGCCAGAAGACCGCCCCCAGCAGCGCCGCCAGGAGAACCAGACCGGCGGTGGCGAGCCGGTCGCCTCCGAGGGACCGCATGGCTGGAAGGGTAGGGCAGTCGGGGCCCGGTGGCCGCCGCCCTTGGTCGACGGAGGCGTCGAC
>JADGGF010000311.1 GCA_019690055.1 Micromonosporaceae bacterium | reverse complement strand
GCGCGGGTCCCCGCGGGCGGGGGGGCCGGCGGGGCGGGGGCGGAGCGGCGTGCGGTCATGCGGCCTCGTGGATGGTCGTGCCGCGCAGCACGGTGCGGCGGCAGGTGGGCAGGTCCTCGTCGGGGTCCAATGTGGGCAGTCCGTTCGCCGCCGGGCGGCCGTCGGGCAGGGACCACACGGCGAACGTGGCCGGGGCGCCCGGGGTCAGCAGGCCGTGGTCGTCCTGGTGCACGGCCCGCCAGCCACCGCGGGTGTGCGCGGCGAACGCGGCCCGTACGCTCATCCGGTGCACCGGGTTGTGGTGCCACACCGCCGCCCGCACGCTGCCCCAGGGGTCAAGCGGAGTGACCGGCGAGTCCGAGCCGAAGGCGAGCGCCACGCCGACGCCGTGCATCGCCCCCATCGGGTTGGACTCCAGGGCCCGCTGCCGGCCCAGCCGGCGCACGTACATCTGGTGCTCGCCGCCCCAGAGCCGGTCGAAGGCGGGCTGCATGCTGGCCACCAGCCCGAGCTCCACCAGCGCGGCGATCATCGCCTTGTCGGCGATCTCCACGTGCTCGATGCGGTGCCGGCCGGCGCGGAGCCGGTCGACGCCGACCGCGGCCGCGGCGAGGCGGTACCCGGCCAGCACCGTGCTGATCGCCTGGTCGCCGATCGCGTGGAAGCCGGCCTGCACGCCCTGCTGTACGCAGTCGATGACGTGCTCGGCGACCTGGTCCGCCGACAGGTAGCCGTGGCCCAGCGCGCCCGGCTCGTCACCGTCCACATAGGGCTCCCGCAGGTGCGCCGTGCGGGCGCCCAGCGCGCCGTCGGCGAAGAGGTCCCCGCCAGCGCCCATGGCCCCCAACTGCTTGGCCGTGGCCGCGCCCATCAGCTCGCCCCAGTAGCCGTACACCTCCGGCAGTCCATTGTGGGCACCGCCGAGGGCCAGCAAATCGGCCAGATCGGTCTCGCTGGAGGTGACCGGGCCGGCGCACTCGTGGATCGCCGCGATGCCCAGCGCGGCGGCGTGGCGCAGCGCGGTCTCCTGGGCGGACCGGCGCTGAGCCGGCGTCAGCGAGCCGAGGGCGATCATCCGCACCCGGTGGTGGGCGGCGCGACGCACCCAGCCGGACGGGTCGTACCCGGGCTCGGTCGCCAGGTCGGGTCCGGCGGCGGCGAGCAGGGCCGGGGAGCACAGCGCGGAGTGCATCGATGCCTGGGAGAGCAGCGCCAGGCGGCCCCCGGCCGCGCGGTCGAGCTCGTCGGTCGACGGCAGCCGCGGGTCGTCCCAGGTGGACTCGTCCCAGCCGAAGCCGAGCACCACGGCGTCGGCCGGTAGGGCCCGGACGTGGGCGGCCACGGCGTCGAGCAGCGCCTGCGCGGAGCGGACGGAGTGCAGGTCGAGGCCGGACAGGGTCAGGCCGGTGTTGGTGGCGTGGACGTGGGCATCGACGAACGCCGGGGTGACGAGGGCGCCGTCGAGCTCGACGACGGTGCTGGCCGCGGGAGCGTCCTCGCTCGCGCCGACCCAGGCGATGCGCTCGCCCTCGACGAGCAGGGCGGTGGCGTGCGGGTCCACCGGGCTGTAGACGGTCCCACCACGGAACAGGGTGCTCATGGCTTCATCCTGCCGGGTTCCCCGCCGCCGGGTCGTCCGGCCGGGGCGAACCGTGGCCCCGCAACCGGTGCGCGAACAGCGCCTGCAGGGCGGGCTCCTCCCGGACCAGCCGCAGGGCCAGCTCGGCGTGACCGGGGACGAAGCCGTTGCCAATGAGCATGGTCACGTCGGCGGCGAGCCCCTCCGCCCCGAGGGCCGCGGCGGCGAAGGAGGTCGCCATGCTGAAGAAGATCACGGTGCCGCCGTCGGCCGTGCTCAGGACCGCGCCGTGCTCGCACCCCGGCACATCCACGCAGACCACGGTGACGTCGGCCGGCGCGCCGAGTGCCCCCATCACGGCGTCGGCCAGCGCGACCGGGTCGCGGGCGTCGGCCAGCACCACATCGTCGGCGATCCCCGCCTCCCGCAGACGGCGGGCCTCCTCGTCGACCGGGACGACCCCAACCGTACGGGCTCCGGCGCGCCGCGCCGCGACCAGCGCGAGCGACCCCGACTTGCCCGCGCCACCGAGCACCGCGACCGTCCGCTTGTCCCCGGGGCGTTGCCGCACCACCCGATCCACCAGGGCCGGCGCCCCGCAGACGTCGAGCACGGCCAGCGCGAGCGCGGGGTCGAGGTCGTCGGGCAGCTTCGCGGCGATGGATCGGGCGAAGAGGATGGCGTGCCCCCGCGCGGGAACCTGCTCGTTGCGACCGTCCCATGCGGACAGTCCGTCGGTGATGGCGAGCGGGGTCAGGGTCAGCGAGACCAGCGTGGCGACCCGGTCGCCCACCGACAGGCCGAGCGGGGAGCGCGGACCGACGGCCTCCACGGTGCCGATGAGCATGCCGCCCGAGCCGGTGACCGGGTTGTGCATCTTGCCCCGGGCCTCGATGATCTTCAACACCTCGGCCCGGATCGCGTCGCCGTCGCCGCCGTGCTCGGTGGCCAACTGCCGGTAGCTCGCGGCGTCGAGGTTCAGGCGCTCTACAGCGATGCGCACCTCGTCGGGGCCGATCTCGGGACTGGGGTCGAGGCGCCAGGCGGCCTGGGGCAGCACCCCGGGCGGGTCGAGCACCCGGTGCAGTCCGATCGCCGACGTCTCGTTTCCCACGTATCGCCCCTTGCTCAGGAAATCCTTCGGTAGTCTAGTTGGCTAACCGTAGATTCTCCAGTACCGTGAGCCCCATGGGAGGGAGCCTGTCCGAGGCGCCTTCGGCGCCCAGCCAGCCTCACGCGCCGTCGACGCCGAACCAGCCGCACGCGCCTTCGGCGCCGCGCATGGTGCCGCAGCCGTACGAGTACCGCCGCCGCGAGCTGGTGGAGCCGGACTGGACGCGCTTCCCCGGCTGGCGCGGCGTGACCCGGGCCGAGTGGGAGTCGGCCCAGTGGCAGCGGGCCCACTGCGTGAAGAACATTGCCCAGCTGCGGGCCGTGCTCGGGGATCTGGTCGACGAGCGGTTCTACGAGGACCTGGCGGCCGACCAGGAGCGGTTCGCCACCATGTCGATGCTGGTGCCGCCGCAGATGCTCAACACGATGGTTCCGTCGCGCGTGGACACCGACGCGTTCTACGCCGACCCGGTGCGGCGCTACATGATCCCGGTCGCCTCCGACCGGCGCACCGACTGGCCGTCGCACCCGTACGCCACGCGCGACTCCCTCCACGAGCACGACATGTGGGTGGCGGAAGGATTGACCCACCGGTATCCCACGAAGGTGCTGGCCGAGCTGCTGTCGACCTGCCCGCAGTACTGCGGCCACTGCACGCGCATGGACCTGGTCGGCAACTCCACCGCGACCGTGGCGAAGCTGCGCCTGGCGCTCAAGCCGGCCGATCGGTACGACGCGCACATCGCCTACCTGCAGTCGCACCCGGGGGTGCGGGACGTCGTCGTCTCGGGTGGGGACGTGGCGAACGTGCCGTGGCGCCAGCTCGAGTCCTACCTGATGCGACTGCTGTCGATCGAGACGATCCGCGACATCCGGCTGGCCACCAAGGCACTCGCCGCGCTGCCCCAGCACTGGCTGGCCCCCGAGGTCGTCGAAGGGCTGGAGCGGGTCGCCCGCACCGCCGCCCGGCGCGGGGTGAACCTCGCCATCCACACCCACATCAACCACGTGCAGTCGGTCACCCCGCTGGTCGCCCGGGCCGCGCAGACCGCGCTGGAGGTGGGGGTGCGGGACGTCCGCAACCAGGGCGTGCTGCTGCGGGGCGTCAACGCCACCGCGTCGGACCTGCTCGACCTGTGCTTCGCGCTGCAGGGCGAGGCGAACATCCTGCCGTACTACTTCTACATGTGTGACATGATTCCCAACGCGGAGCACTGGCGGGTGTCGGTGGCGCACGCCCAGGCGCTGCAGCACGACATCATGGGCTACCTGCCCGGGTACGCCACGCCGCGCATCGTCTGCGACGTGCCGTACGTGGGCAAGCGCTGGGTGCACATGGTGGCCGCGTACGACCGCGAGCTCGGCATCTCGTACTGGACCAAGAACTACCGGACCTCGCTGGAGTCCTCACTGGACGATGCCGACGTGGAGGGTCGCCGGTACCCGTACTACGACCCGATCGACACCCTGCCCCCATCCGGCCAGGCCTGGTGGCGCACCTCATCCTCGACGCGCGCGTCGGAGCCCGCTATCGTCCCGGCATGACCGTCTCGCCGGCCGCGCCCATGAGGATCCTCCGTACGCCCGAAGCCCGGTTTGCCGCCGTCCCGGACTTCCCGTACAAACCGTCCTTTCTGGACGTTGGCGGCGGGCTGCGGATGGCCTACGTCAGCGATGGCCCGGCCGACGGTCCGCCGATCGTGCTGCTGCACGGCGAACCGACCTGGTCCTTCCTGTGGCGCCGCGTCATCCCCGTCCTCGCCGGGGCGGGACTGCGGGTCATCGCCCCCGACCTCGTGGGCTTCGGCCGCTCCGACAAGCCCGCCGAGGTGGCCGACCATTCGTACGCCCGGCACGTCGAGTGGGTCCGCACCGCCCTGTTCGACGCGTTGGCGCTGCACGACGTGACGCTGGTCGGGCACGACTGGGGCGGCCTGATCGGGCTGCGCCTGGCGGCCGAGCACCCCGAGCGCGTGGCCGGCTTCGTCGCCACGAACACCGGGCTGCCCACTGGTGACCGGCGGATGCCGGACGAGTGGCTGCGCTTCCGGGAGGAGGTGCGCTCCGCGCCGACCCTCGACATCGGCCGGCTGGTCGCCTCCGGATGCCAGACGCCCCCGCCGGCCGAGGTGCTCGCCGCCTACGACGCACCGTTTCCGGACGAGAGCTACAAGGCCGGTCCCCGGGCGATGCCGGGACTCGTGCCGACCACGCCCGACGACCCGGCCGCGCCAGCGAACCGAGCCGCCTGGCAGCGACTCTCCACCTGGGACAAACCTTTCCTGGTGGCCTTCAGCGACCGCGATCCCATCACGGACGGTGTGGCACGCGTGCTGGCCCGTACCGTCCCCGGCGCCCACTCCGTGACCATCGCCGGCGCCGGTCACTTCGTCCAGGAGGACGCTGGTCCGGCCCTCGCCGCCGCCATCGCCGAGTTCATGACGCGCTGAGATCACTCCATGGTGGACAGCGTGGCTCGTCGAGGCCGCAGTCGGAGTCGAACCGACCAGCATCAGTTTTGCAGACTGAGCCCTTGACCCCTCGGGCATACGGCCGTGCCTTCGCGCCCGGCGGCGCGAACGCGTACCCCCGGGCGGGCTCGAACCGCCGGCCTCGACGCTCGGAACGTCGCGCTCTCTCCACTGAGCTACGAGGGTGCTGACGGAGGTATCGGTGCGAGCGGAGGGATTCGAACCCCCTGAGCAAAGATGCAACTGGGTTACAGCCAGCCCCGACTCTCCCACGTCGGCGCGCTCGCTCGCGTACCCGCGAAGGGACTCGAACCCCCAACCGACGGTGTGTAAGACCGTCGCTCTTCCCATTGAGCTACGCGGGTGTGTTCCGGTGTGTCGGACCAACTTCTGGACCTTGGAACTTTGGACCCCCTATAGGGGGTAAAGATTTCCAAGGTCACGACTGTGCGGAGGGTGAAGGAGTCGAACCCTCAGG
>JADGGF010000310.1 GCA_019690055.1 Micromonosporaceae bacterium | reverse complement strand
CGGCGAGGCTGGCCACGAGGTCGTCGATCGCCAGCAGGCGTACGGCCGCGGGGTCCAGGTCGGCGGGCAGGAGCGCGTGGACGGTGGCGCCCGCCCCCACCGGGACATCCGCCCGGTACAGGATGGCCAGCCCGGCCTGGGCCGGGTCCGGCACCGTCGGGTCCGGCTCGGTGCCCGCGGCCAGTCGCTCCACAAAGGACGCTACGGTCTCGTCCGGGCGGCGGGTGAATGCGGTCAGGGTCGTACGGTTGCGGCGCAGGATGACCGTACGGGCGCGGGCGGCCGCGTGCCACAGCGCAACCTCGCCGAGCCGCACCCGGGCGGGGGAGGCGAAGTAGTCCGTCAACGCCCAACCGAGCAGGGTCGCGGTGCGCAGGCGCCGCTGCACCTCCGGGAGGGGCCGTGGACCACTGGTCAGGCGCGTCGAGCAGCCAGCTCAGGACCAGGGCGTTCGTCTCCCGGCTCGGCACCTGGTCGGGCAGCCACGCCAGGTCGCCCCGGTCGTGGGTCGCTAGCAGGGCGAGCAGGTCGTCGCGGTCCTGGGGCGAGAGCGCCGACGGTCGCTTGAGGAGCGCCGCCACCTCGGCGTGGGCGTCGGCCAGGATGTCGTCGCCCGCACCGATGACGCGGGCGCGCCAGGGCAGGCGCGTCCGGCTCGGCCGCGCCTGGGCGGGGTGGGGCTGCAGGAAGGGGTCGGCCGGGTCCAGCGCCCGGTAGCAGATCGGGCAGGCGGTGTAGTCGGCGCCGTCGAAGCAAGACCGGCACACCAGGTGGGCACACGGGGCGACGGGGTGCACCGATCCCGAGTCTCCACAGAGGACACACGGCTGGTCGGGGTTCTGGGCGAGCAGGGTGAGCACGCGGTCGACCCACAGCGCGAGCGTGTCCCGCGGGACGGAGTCCGGAAAACGGCGGAACAGCGGCTTCATCTGGCGGTCCGCGCCGAGCGAGGCCCGGACCTCGGCCAGCAGTCGCTGACCCGTCACGGTCAGCGTGGCCGGATCGGTGTGCTCCAAGCGGTGCCGCAGGGCGGCCCTCATGAGCACCCCGAGCTCCAGCAGGTCCGCCTCCAGCAGCGTGACGCCGACGACGACGGCGGGATCGGAGGCCGTGGGGGTGCCGGTGGGCCCGGGGACATACAGCAGGCCGCGCCGGCGCAGCAGCACGGCGGCGGGGGTGAGCCGCCGTACGTCGGTGGTCGTCGTTGCCCGGACCACGCCTCGCCTCCCTGCCCTCAGGCCGTGTGGCGACGTACGAGCCGTGGGGCGGAGAGGGGGCACCCTGGAGAAACCTTGAGAGGGTTTGGAAGAAGTAAGGACGCCCGTGAGCCGCCCCACGGCTCGCGCGACAGTACCAGAGGCCGCCGAGGGCGCGCGACATCGATATGTGGGTGCCCGGCCACTCGCCGTGGGGTGCCCCGTCCGCTTGCCGTGGTAGGCCCGCCTCGACCGGTTCGGCCCGTGGCCACCGTCGGCCCGGTCCGGCTCCGCCACGGTCCGCTGTGTCGACCAGACACGGAAACCCGTTTGCCATCCCGGGTTCCGGCCGCAAGGCTTGGGTCGACCTGGGGGCCTGTCGGTGAATTTGCTGCGTGATCTGTGGAGCGCCTCGGCCGGGCGTACCGCGGCGGTGGCGCTGCTGATTCTTCTCGCGGCGGCGGCGCAGGCCGGATCGGCCCCACTCGCCGGCCAGGTCCTCGCCAACCGGTCGGCTCCCGCCTTCGCCGCGCTGGCCGTGACACTGGCCACCGCTGTCTTCGCGGACGTGGGCGTCGGCCTGCTGCTGTCCCGGCTCACCTCGGACTGGGCGGCCAGGGTCCGTCGATCGCTGTGCCGGGTGGCGTTCGGGCAGGAGCTGCCGAAGCTGGAGACCACCCCGGTCGGCGAGCTGCTCGACCGCATCGACAACGATGTCTACAACGTGGGCGCCCAGGTGCGCGGCGAGATCCGCAGCGTCGCGCAGTTCCTGACCACCAGCGTATTGTCGATCGTCACCGCGCTGGTGGTGTGGTGGCCGGCCGGGGTCGGCATGCTGGTGATCTCCGGCGTCCTGGTGCTGTGGCTGCGGCCGCGGCTGCGGGCCCTCGGGCCGGCCCGGTTGGCCGAGGAAGAGGCGTGGTCCGACGTCGCCGCTGTCACCGAGGAGGCCATCCACGGCCAGGACGACGTGCGCACCAGCCTCGCCCGGCCGTACGTCCTGGGGCTCTTCGCCCGCCGGGCCAGCCAGGTGCTGGCGCGGGGGCGCCGCGTGTGGCGGCTGACCGCCGAGGTGTCGGTCATCGCCTCAACCGTGGTCCGGGCCGCGGTCATCGGCGTCGCGGTCGCTGGCGCCTACCTGCTCACCACCCGTGACGCCGATCCGGCCCGGCTCACCGCGATCTGGCTGCTCGTGCTCTCGTTCTGCGCCACGGTGGAGCACCTGAGCCGGCTCATCCCGGAGCTGCAGACCGCCCTCGGATCGTGGCGGCGGGTCGAGCTCCTGCGCGCCGCCGAGCAGGAGCCGGTCGGCGGGGTAGCCCCGGTCGACGGCGACCTGGAGGTGCGTGGCCTCACGTTCCGGTACGCCGACGACGACCCGCCGGAATCGTCCCGCGAGGGCGGCGACCGGCCCGCGGTGCTGCGCGACGTGACACTGACCTTCCACCGTGGACGGTCGTACGCGGTGATCGGCCGAACGGGGTCGGGCAAGTCCACCCTGGCCCGGATCCTCACCCGGGCCGTGGACGTGCCGCGCGGCACGGTCTTTCTCGGCGGAACCGACCTGATGGATCTGGACCTGGCGGCGCTGCGGCGATGGGTCGCGATCGTGCCGCAGCGTACGGACATCATCGCCGGCACACTGGCCGAGAACGTGGCCCTCTTCGACCCGTCGCTGATGGACCGGGTGGGGCCGGCGCTGGACGAGCTGGGCCTGACCTCGTGGGTGGCCGACCTGCCCGACGGCATCGACACCCGCCTCGGTGAAGGTGGGTATGTGCTCTCCGCCGGACAGGCGCAGCTCGTCGCCTTCGCCCGCATCATGGTGCGCGACCCGCGGATCGTGATTCTCGACGAGGCGACCGCCCGCATGGATCCGGTGACCGAGGCGCGGGTGCAGCAGGCCACCGAACGCCTGCTGACCGGGCGCATCGGCATCATCATCGCCCACCGGCTCTCCTCGGTGCGTCGCTGCGACGAGGTGGTGGTGCTGGCGGACGGCGTCGTGGTCGAGGCGGGGCCGTTGCGCGACTCGCAGCGGTTCGCGGCGCTGATGGCCGCCGCCGAGGACGGCGGTCGGGCGGGCGAGGACGGCTGGGCCAGCCCGGATGAGTCGCGGTCCGGTGGCGTCGACGGCGCTTTGTCCACTGTGTATATCAATCAATCCGGGGAGGGCGGCGTACCGGCGAAGACCGACCCGCCGCCGCTGCCGCCCTCGCCACCCGTACGTACCCTGCGGGAGATCATCCGGCTCACCCTCAACGATCCCCGCTACGGCGTCACGGCGGTGGCCCTGTTCTTCGTGATGTCGCTGCTCGGCACGGACGGGGTGGTGCTGCCGTTCCTGTGGGCGCATCTGGTCGACGGCGTCGGCACTGTCGTGTGGCCGGCGCTGGCGATCGTGGTGGCGAGCCTGCTGCGCATGCCGGGGCCGTACTTCACGTCGTTGTGGTTCCCGGAGTGGTGGGTGCGGCAGATGCTGCGCATCAACCTGCGCCTGGTGCACGGGCAGACCGGGCCGCGCCGGGTGAGCAACCATACGCCCGGTGAGGTGGTCGCCCAGGCCGGGGACACCGAACGCGTGGTGTTTCTCGCGGACAACACGGTCGACCAGGTCATCGCGTGCGGCATCATCGTCGCGATGACGGTGGTCTCGGGCACCTGGGTGCCGGCTGTGTTCTTCGGCGCCACCATGCTCGTGTCGGGCGGCGTGGCCACGCTCTTCGGGCCCATGCTGGAGCGGGCCGGCCGGCGGACGGTCGCGGCCCGGGCCGCCTTCGCCTCCGTGCTCGCCTCCTGCCTCACCGCGGCCCGCACCGTCAAGCTGGCCGGCGCCACCGGACCCGTGCTCGACCACCTGGCCCGGCTGGACCGCGCGCGCAGCGACCGCCAACAGCGGGAAATATCTATTCAGGTATTCGCCCGCTCGACCCCCGCGATGATCAGTGGGCTGCTGCCCATCGGGGCGTGGGCGCTCTACCTCGGTGGCGGCCTGAGCGCCGCGGCGACGCTGGTGACGGTCGCGACGCTGGGCTCGGCGCGGTGGTTCGCCTGGACCACCGCCTCGCTCGTCTCCGGCCTGCCCTCGGCGCGGGTGTGGACCCGTCGCACGGTCCAGATGGCCGGCGAGGCGGCCTACTCGTCGTCGGTGCCGGGAGTGGACCTCTCCGCCGGCACCGGTCCCGCACCCCCGGCCGTACCCCGGCATCCCTTGCGGCTGTTGGAGTTGCGGTCGTTCACCGCGGTCCACGAGGACGGCACGGTGGGGGTCCGCGACGTGGACCTGACCGTCCGCCGTGGAGAGTTGGTGCTGGTCATCGGACCGGTGGGGTCCGGCAAGTCATCGCTGCTGCGGGCCATGGCCGGGATCGTGCACCACACCGGGGACCTGTGCTGGAACGGGAACCGGGTCACCGAGCCGGAGGTGTTCCTGCGGCCCAACCAGGTGGGGTACGTCAGCCAGTTGCCGCGGGTGCTCACTGGTACGGTCGTCGACAACATCGAGCTCGGTCGAGACGTTGACGTGTCCGGGGCGCTCGCCACGGCCCAGATGCGTCACGATCTCGCCGCGGCCGGCGATCCCGACGGGCACGCGCTCCTGGTCGGGCACAAGGGGATCCGGCTGTCCGGTGGGCAGCTGCAGCGGCTCGCGTTGGCTCGGGCGCTCGCCCCAGGCACCGAGCTGCTGCTAGCCGACGACGTGTCGTCCGCGCTAGATGTGACCACGGAGCTGGCGCTGTGGCAGGCGCTGCGGGAGCGGGGCGTCACCGTGGTGGGCTCGACCTCCAAGCGGGCCGCCCTGGTCCACGCCGACCAGGTGCTCGTGCTCGTCGGCGGACGGGTGGTCGACCGCGGTCGCTGGGACGCGCTGTCGGCCCGCTGGGGGCACCTCGCCGGCTGAGCCCGCCGCCGTCGTGCGGGCCTTGTCGGGCGTACGTCCGTGCTCGGCGTACGGTTTCAGGCCCAGCGCTCCCCGGTGATTTGCTCGTAAACCTGGATGTAGCGATCCCGGGTGGCGGCCACGACGTGCTCGGGGATCTCCGGGGCGGGCGGCGTCTTGTCCCAGCCCGTGCCGGCCGCCCAGTCGCGGACGGACTGCTTGTCCAGGCTGTGCTGCGGCCGGCCCGGCTGCCAGGCGTCGGCCGGCCAGAAGCGGGACGAGTCGGGGGTGAGCAACTCGTCGGCGAGCAGAATCTGGCCGTCGGGGGTGCGGCCGAACTCGAGCTTGGTGTCGGCGATGATGATGCCGCGGGTCCGGGCCAGTTCGGCCCCCCTCTGGTAGACGGCCAGGGTCACCTCGCGCAGGTGCTCCGCCAGGTCCTTCCCGATCCGGTCGACCACGTCGTCGAAGGTGATGAATTCGTCGTGCCGGCCGGCGCTCTCCTTGGTGGTGGGGGTGAAGATCGGCGGGGTCAGGGCTGTATCTTATTAACATATCCGCGCCCCC
>JADGGF010000309.1 GCA_019690055.1 Micromonosporaceae bacterium | reverse complement strand
TCACGGATGAGCAGGACGGCGTCCCGCTTGGCCTGGGCCTCGATCTGCTCGATGAGCTCCGCTCGCGCCGCCTCGGCGGTGAGCCGGGCGATGCGCTCCAGCTCCCGGCGGTGCCCCTCGGCGGCCAGCGCGAGCTGCGCCTCCCGTTCGGCCAGCGCGGCCTCCCGCTGGGCCAGCTCCGCCTCGGCCGAGATGGCGCGGCGGTCCCGCTCGGCCAGCCGCTCCGCCTCCTGGGCGAGCAGACGCTCCAGCTCGTCGAGGCGCTGCTGACGTCGTTCCGCGTCGCTGGACTGCTGCCGGACCACCCTGGTCAGGGTCTCGACCTCCCGCTCAGCGGTACGGCGGGCCGCCACCCTGATCTGCTCGGCGTCATGATCGGCCTGCCGGTGCGCGCGCTCGATGATGCCGTTGGCCTCCTCGCGGGCGGCGTCGATGATGCGGCGCGCCTCGCTCCGGGCCGCCTTGGCCTCGGCCCGGGCCGCCGCCGCGTCGGTGCGGGCCGCGGCGACGTCGCTGTGCGCGGCGACCGCCGCGTCGCTGGTCCCGGCGTCGGACCCGGACGGGCGCCCGGGACGCAGGGCCGGGCGGAACGTGGCACCGGTCTGACGCAGGAGGCTGACGACGATCACGAACCCGGCCGCTACGATGACGCCCAAGATCAGCACAGCGATGGCCAGCACTGTGTCGAGCGTCACGGCGGCCTCCTCCCGAATGCGTACCGGGAATCGGCGGTCTCCCCGGACGCGGTCCTGTCACGGTCGTGCGGGAGTAATCGACCACCCTCAGAGCAGGGCACGTCGCACAGTGGCGCCGGGTGCGGGCGCGGATTCAGCGCTCGCCGCCCGCAGGCGCGAGCGTCGTCGGTGGTACGTCGTCGGGCAGCGCCGGCGGCGATGCGCGACTTGCGCCTGTTGTGTCGTTTCAGCGGTGCTTCCGGAGCGTTCGCTGGTCCCGGCAGCGCCGATTGATGTTATTTCGTTACACGTTCTATGTTGTGCGGTTGCCCCGCGAGGGTTGGTGAACTCCCGGTACAGCCGAGGCTAGGCCGCTCAGCCGGCCCGGTCAAGATGGACTGAACCGACGAAAGCCACAACCCGGGCGTACGAGCGTTGCATTCTCGTGACCGATACGCGATCGATCGGACACCATAGCGGCCCCAGACCCCGCCCCCGTCAGCGGGTCCGCCTCAGCGGCCACGGCTCGACGGGCACTCTGGACACGAGCCCGACGGGTGGGGCAACCGCCGTCTGTATCGGCTTACCGGATTACGCCTAGCCGGCTAGCCGATACCACCGTAGCGGTCGACTCAGGCGTCACCCACCAGGCCGGCGTCCCAGTCCGTGTCCGGGTCGAGGTCGCGGGCGCCCGGCCACTCGGCCAGGGCATCGCGGACGACCCGGATGGCGAGACCCGGCGGGTAGCCCTTGCGGGCGAGCAGGCCGACCAGCCGTCGGGCCAACGCCTCGGTGGCGGCCCGCCGGCCAGCGTCGTCCCACCGGTCGGCCTCGACCCGGTCGCCATCGGAGCCGTCCTCAGGCCGGTCGGACTGGTCGCCGCCGGGGGCGCGGCGGCGGGGCGGGCGCAGCGGAGGCTCGAGGCGGAGCTTGCGCTCGACCAGCGCTCGCGCGGTGGCGACCTCGGTGTCGGAGTCCAGCTCGGTCAGCGCCCGGCCGACCGTGTCGGAGTCGATGCCCCGCTGACGCAGCTCGGCGGCGAGCGCCCGGCGGGCCAGACCCCGGCTGTGGTGCCGGCTGGTCACCCAGGCCCGGGCGAACGCCTCGTCGTCGACCATGCCGACCTCGCCGTACCGGCGGAGCACCTCCTCCGCGACCTGCGCGTCGATGCCCCGCCGCCGCAGCGCGGTGGCGAGCTCGGACCGGGTGCGGGGCCGCACCGCGAGCAGCCGCAGACAGATCTGCCGGGCCCGCTCCGCCGGGTCCGCGGGCTCGCCGCTCGGCGCCTCGCCTGATCGGCCTAACCGGTCAGGAGCCCGCCGCTGGGATCGCCTGGTCGAGGGGTCGGGCTCGACGGGTCCGTCCGAGCCGACGCGGGGCGGTGCCGCATCCCAGCCCCGCCCTGTCCGGCCCCGTCGTCGCCCGGCCATCGGTCCGTTCCGCCGCTCGTTCCGACGTCACCGTCAGAAGTCGACCGGCGGGAGCCCGGCTGAATCCGCGGGCTGGCCAACGCCGAGCTTCTCGAGGATCTTCTTCTCGATCTCGGCCGCCACGTCCGGATTCGCCTTGAGGAAGTTGCGCGCGTTCTCCTTGCCCTGCCCGAGCTGGTCGCCGTCGTACGTGTACCAGGCGCCCGACTTGCGGATGATCCCCTGCTCCACGCCGACGTCGATGAGCGAGCCTTCCCGGGAGATACCCTGGCCATAGAGGATGTCGAATTCCGCCTGCTTGAAGGGGGCGGCGAGCTTGTTCTTCACCACCTTGACCCGGGTGCGGTTACCGACGACCTCGGCGCCGTCCTTGAGGCTCTCGACTCGGCGCACATCCAGGCGGACGGATGCGTAGAACTTGAGCGCCCGCCCACCGGTCGTCGTCTCCGGGCTGCCGAACATCACCCCGATCTTCTCCCGCAGCTGGTTGATGAAGATCGCCGTCGTGTTGGAGCTGTTGAGCGCACCCGTGATCTTGCGCAACGCCTGGCTCATCAGCCGGGCCTGCAGGCCGACGTGGCTGTCGCCCATCTCGCCCTCGATCTCGGCCTTCGGCACGAGCGCGGCCACCGAGTCGATGACGATGATGTCCAGCGCGCCGGAGCGGATCAGCATGTCGGCGATCTCCAGCGCCTGCTCGCCGGTGTCGGGCTGGGACACGAGCAGCGCGTCGGTGTCGACGCCGAGCGCCTGGGCGTAGTCGGGGTCAAGCGCATGCTCCGCGTCGATAAAGGCCGCGATGCCACCCAGCCGCTGCGCGTTGGCCACGGCGTGCAGGGCAACGGTGGTCTTACCGGACGACTCGGGGCCGAAGATCTCCACGATCCGCCCCCGGGGTAGCCCGCCGATGCCCAGGGCGACATCGAGGGCAATGGACCCCGTCGGGATCACCGCCATCGGCACGTCGGGGCGCTCGCCCAGGCGCATCACGGAACCCTTGCCGAACTGCTTGTCGATCTGCGCGAGGGCGAGTCCCAGCGCCTTCTCCTTGTCGGCCGTCTGTGCCGCCATGTCTGCCACTCCCGGTCCGTAGGTCACCGCGTCGCCGGCTCACGCTAGGCCCAGGCACCGACAGATTCGAGGATGCGCGCCGAATCTGTGGATAACTGGCCTGTCGAGCCTGTGGACAACCGCGTGGTTTTCACCCTAGACGTACAGACGTACGACAGCAACGACCGACACGCGCACTGCGTGTCACCTGCGCTAACGCAGCCGCGCGGGCACCCGATCCGGGTAGGCGGCCACGACGGCCCGCCAGATTTCGTGCACTTCGACGTGGTCGGCGAGCGCCTGTTCGATGGTCCGGCCGCCGAGCTGGGACAGCACCTGGTCGTGGGCCACGCTCGCGGCGTAGGCCGGCCCGAAGGTCTCCTCCAGCCGGCGCCAGAAATCGGTCAGTCTCACGCAACCCTCCCAGAGCGGACGGTGGGCCTCCCGGAGTGGACGGTGGGCCTCCCGGAATGCACGGTGGGCCGGAGCGCGGCGGCGAGCAGCGGCACGGTCACCAGGCCCGCGACCACGGTCAGGGTCGCGTAGGACGACCAGGCCACGACCACGCCGGCCAACGCGCCCGCGGTGGCCCCGCCGAGCCCCATGACCAGGTCGGCCAGCCCCTGGACCGAGGCCCGGTTGGCCAGCCCGACCGACTCGGTGAGCAGGGTGGAGCCCGACACCATCGTGGCCGACCACCCCATGCCGAGCAGGCCGAGTCCCACGGACAGCCCACCCGTGTGCGGTCCGGACAGCCCGGCCACGGCACACGCGGCCACGAGCAGCCCGATGCCGCCGAGGATCACCCCGCGCCGGCCGACCCGGTCGGTCAGCCAGCCGACCACCGGCGAGAGGAGGTACATCCCGGCGATGTGGACGCTGAGCACCCACCCGATGATGCGCAAGGAGTCCGGATGGCCCTGGTGGTCGATGTGCACCGGCGTCATGGTCATCACGCTGATCATGACGATGTGCCCGACCGTCATGGCGGCCAGGCCGAGGCGGGCCGGCGGCGAGGCGGCGACCTCACGCACCGCGGCCCGTACGCCGCGAGCGTTCGTCCGCCGCGCCGGGACCGTCCCCGGGGTCGGTGGTGACGCGGGGCCGTCCGGCGTCGTCGGGTCGGCCGTGTTTGCTGCTTCCGCTCCGTCGCCCGAAGTGTCCGACCCGTCGATGCGCGGCGGGGTGTCGGCGCCGTCGTGAGCCGGACGGGCCGCGGCGGCCCGAGCCGAGTCCAGCGCCCGCGCGGTCACCAACGGGTCGGGCCGCAGGGCGACCATCACGACGAGCACGGCCACCACGAACGCCACCGTGCTGGCCAGGAAGGGCCCGGCGTACTCGACCAAACCCCACCGTTGCCACGCCCGGTCGGCCAGCGGGGCGAGGTTGGGCCCGGCGATCGACCCGACCGCGGTCGCCCACACCACCAGCGACAGGTGACGGCCCCGGCGGGCCGGCTCGGCGAGGTCCGCCGCCGCGTACCGGGCCTGCATGTTCCCGGTGCTGCCCGCGCCGAACAGGAACAGGCCGACCAACAGCAGCGGCAAGCTGCCCGCGGCGGTGGCGGCCACGACGAGCATCGCGCCGACGGCCCCGATGCCGTACGCCAGGCCGAGGCCGGGCCGGCGCCCGCGCACGGTCATGACCCGGGTGATTGGCACGGCAAACAAAGCGGTGCCGACCACGAGCGCGCTCTGCGCCAGGCCGGACAGGCCCGTGCCCGCCATCCGCGCCGCGAGCAGGGCGCCGACCGTGATGCCGACCGCGATGCCGGCGCCGCCGACGACCTGGGTGGTGGCCAGAACGAGCAAGGTTCGGCGCTGCAGCCGGCCCACCGTGGTCGGGTCGATCCCGACCGCGATGTCCCGCTCGATGGTCGTGCTCATCGGCCCATTCTCCATACGGCCCCCGCCACCCGCCCTCGCCCTTTATGTCAGGAAGGACGCCTTCCCAGGCAGCAGGCGTCACGAGGGCGTCCGTCCGGACACGAGGCCCGCACAAGGCAGCTCACACGGTGGCGCGGGCCGGGGTCGCGACCAGGGTGGTCGCCAGGGCGTCGGCGAATCGGTCCACTTCGGACAGATCGAGGGCACCAATGGTGATCCGCAGGCCGGGCGGCGAATGGAGGCGGAACAGCGATCCGGGGGCGACGGCGTAGCCCAGGTCGCGCAGCGCCGCCACCGCCCCGGCTTCATCCTCGACCGGAACCCAGACGTTGATGCCCGTGTGGCCGCGCGCGGGTACGCCCCGCCGGGCCAGGGCCGCCACCAGCGCAGCGCGGCGGCGCGCGTACTCCTGGCGGGCCCGGTCGACCGTCGCGGCGACCCGGTCGTCGCTCCACAACTGCACGACCAGCCGCTGCAACAGGGTGGAGACCCACCGGGACCCCAACTGCTGCCGCCCCTGGAGGCGGGCGATGGTCGCCGCGGGGCCCGCCCCCCCCGCGCCCCCCCCGGGGGGGCCGGCCCGGGTGGGGGGCGCCCCGCCCAAGGCCCCCC
>JADGGF010000308.1 GCA_019690055.1 Micromonosporaceae bacterium | reverse complement strand
GTCACGGTGGGGCCGGTCACGGTGGGGCTGCCGAGGTCGCCCGTACGCTCGCCCTCGAACCGGTCGGGGCCGGCGGCGTGGCCGTCGACCGAATGGCCGGCCGGGTCGGGCGTCGGAACCACGGGGTGCGCTCCAGTGGCACTGGCCTCGGTCAGCAGTGGCGCCATACCGGTGCCGGCGGGCAGAGCGGCCCGGGCGCGGTAAGCGATGGCGTTGGCGATGTCGCGACCCACGATCGCCACGGCGTGGATCGTGACGCTCGGCTCCTCGCGGAACCATTCGTCCGGCCACGCCGCGATGGGCTTGGGGGCGGTCGAGGTGTGGGCGACCCGTCGACGAACCTGGTCGACCATCCATGGCTCAATCTCTTCCGCGTCCGCATTCGGCTCGAACGTGCGGCGCAGATCGCGCAGCGTCGCGGTGCCGAGGGTGAAGTACCAGATGAAGGTCAGGACGACCGCGATGACGGCGACGGCGGGCAGGCCGATTCGCAGTGGGGACAGGCCCACCACGTCGCTGGCGGGAATGGGACCACCGGGGGTTTGCTGCAGCGTGAGCCCCGCCCCGGCCACGTGGTAGATCGTGGCGAGCGACACCCCGAGCAGCGTGGCCGTACCCACCGCCCGGAGCAGGGTCCGGGTGGCGGCGAGCGCGGTCGCGAGCCCAAACCCGGCGACGCAGGCCAGGGCCAGCGCCACGCCGGTCGGTCCAATCCGGACGCCGACCGGGAGCCCCGTGGTCAGCGATGCCGCCAGGAAGGCGGCGGTGCCGCTGATCGCGCCGAGGAGCAGCACGCCGGCGAGCACCTGCCGGACGAATCCGGGGCGACCGAAGCAGACCAGCACCAGGGCGAGCGTGGTGCCGCCGGCGGCCGCGGCGAGGCTGTAGCCCAGCGGAGCCGGGGCGAGCACCAGCACCGATCCATCGACCCGCATCGCCAGGACGGTCACGAGGGCGGGCAGGAAGATGGCCGGCAACGCCAGCGCGGGGATGGCGTACGTCACCAGCCGAACCCGCCGCCAGCCGGTGCGCTGCCGCGCCCGAGTCAGGAGCAGAATGCTCAGCAGGCAGCCGAGCCCTGCGAAGATCGTCGCCACCAGTGGGCTCACCGGGCCGGTGGTCAGCATATGTAGGTCACCCACTTGTTCCCCCCTTAGCACTGGGCTCCCATTGGCACCCCGCGATTCAGACACGGTCAGCAGCGATCCGGTCGCACAGCGCGTCCGGTTGGGAAACTTTCGGGCGTCCGGTTGGACCATCGTCGGCGTGTCAGGTTGCGAAGCCCATACATCCGGCTACCGGCTCCCACCCGCACCGGGAGGGGTTCGCGCGTGTGGTCGCGTCGCCGGCCGGAGCGCGGGCGAATGGGTTAGGCTCTGCGGTCGCGTGGCTATGGCGTGGGTGGGAGGACCACAGTGGACGATGGCGACCGCCTGGTTGACCTCTCCGACGAACGGGACCGGTGGATCGAGTCGCTGCTGCCGGAGTCGACCGAGGACGACACGGACACCGGGTGGGGTGAGTTGCGCCGCAACAACGATGACCGCCTGCTCGCGGAGCGACCGCCGCACTGGGACTAGGGGTGCCCCTGGGCCGGGGCGACCGGCCGGACCGGTAGCCTGATCACCATGGTCGACATCGATGCCGCGATTGGCTTCGTGGTGGCACGGGGGGACGCGCTGGACCGGGCGCGACTGTCCCATCTACGGACCGGTGCGATCCCCGGCGACGAGGTGTACGACCAGATCGAACGGGGTCAGACCGAGTCCGGTGGATGGCCGGCGAAGCCCGGCGACCCGATCGCCTCGGTCGATGCCACCTGTTTCCGCCTCGGCGAGCTGGACGACCTGTCCGGGCTCGGCCGGCCGGCGGCCCGGCGGGCGCTGCAGTGGCTCATCGGGCGGCAGCGGGCCGACGGGTGCTGGGAGGAGGACCAGTCCCTGGCGCACTCCGCCCCGCCGTGGGCGGTCCCAGGCGATCCCGATGCGCGGTTCTACCTGACCGCGAGCGCGGCCTTCTGGCTCTGCATGGCCGACGCCGATGCCCCCGAGAAGGATCTCGGCACCCGCTCGCCCTGGGCCGACGCCATCGACCTGGCCGCCGACGCGCTGCGCGAGCAGATCACGCCGACGGGCGGCTGGCCCGGGTTCCTCGCCTCCGGCTGGCTCGCGGCCGCGGTGCTGCACCGGACCGGCTGGTTCTACGAGGCGGCGCGGATCTTCGTCGCGCTCAGCGAGCGCGTCCGTACGATGTCGGCCGCCGACGCGGCGTCCCTGGCGGCGACGCTGCGCCGGGCCGGCTTCGGACCCGACGAGTCGCTGGTGGCCGCCGCCCGCGAGCGGCTGTCGCAGACTCAGCGGCCCGACGGGGCGTGGCCCAGCGGCGACGACATCGCCTTCGACGTGCAGACCACCCTCACCGCCCTGCGCGCCCTGCGATAAATTCTTGTGCTCGCTGGCGCTCGCACGGGCCTCGGGCCCTTGGTGCGCGGTCTTCCCTCGTCGCTCGCTCGTTCCTCGCTCGCTCCTCAGTCCAGATCCACGCGGCCCGAGGCCGTAATTCTTGTGCTCGCTGGCGCGCGGCTGTCTGAGACGTACGCCCGCTAGAGCAGCACGAGGTCGTCGCGGTGCACGACCTCTTTGCTGTAGTCGGGCCCGAGCTCCACAGTGGAGCGTCCGAGCAGGCCGGGCAGCTCGCTGGCGTCGTAGTTCACCAGTCCGCGCGCGATGCGACGGCCCGACGGGTCCACGAGGTCGACCGGGTCGCCGGCGGTGAAGTGGCCGTCGACGCCGGTGATGCCGGCCGCGAGCAGCGAGGCCCGCCGGCTCACCACCGCCCGGACCGCGCCCTCGTCGAGATGCAGTTGTCCCCGCGGTTCCGTCGCGTGGGCCAGCCAGAACAGCCGCGCCGGTGGCCGTTCCTGAACCCGGTGGAAGAGCGTGCCCACGTCCGCCCCGGACAGGGCGTCGGTGGCCAGCGCCGCCGAGGTCAGCAGCACCGGTATCCCGGCGCCGGTCGCGATGCGAGCCGCCTCGATCTTCGTGACCATGCCACCGGTGCCGACGCCCGCCTTGCCGGCCTTGCCGATCGCGATCCCGGCCAGATCCGACTCGTCGCGTACCTGCTCGACCCGGGTCGACCCCGGCTTGGCCGGGTCGCCGGTGTAGAGGGCGTCCACATCGGACAGAAGCACCAGCAGGTCGGCGTGGAGCAGCGCGGCCACCAGCGCGGCGAGGCGGTCGTTGTCGCCGAAGCGGATCTCCTCGGTGGCGACCGTGTCGTTCTCGTTGACGATCGGGATCGTGCCCAGCGCGAGCAGACGTTGCAGCGTCCGGTACGCGTTGCGGTAGTGGGTCCGCCGGATCACGTCGTCGACCGTGAGCAGGACCTGCCCGACCGTACGGCCGTAGCGGCCGAAGGACTCCGTGTACGCCCGCATCAGCAGCCCTTGCCCGACGCTCGCCGCGGCCTGCTGGGTGGCGAGGTCCCGCGGTCGGACCTTGAGCCCCAGCGGCGCCAGCCCGGCCGCGATCGCGCCCGACGAGACGAGCACGACCTCTCGGTTGGCGGCGGCAAAGGCGGCTAGGGCGTCGACGAGCGCGTCCACCCGCTGCGGGTCCAGACCACCGGCGGCGGTGGACAGGGACGACGAACCGACCTTCACCACGACCCGGCGGGCCGCGGCGAGGATCTGCTCCCGTGTCTGCTCCTGCACGCCTCACATTCTCCCGGACGCAGCGAGGGCATACTGCGGGACGTGGCGGCTGAGTATGACCCACGCGACTACATCGAGGCCGTTCTCGACGTGGTGGAGCGGATTCCCAAGGGACGGGTGATGTCCTACGGCGCCATCGCCGAGTACCTCGCGGCGCGGTTCGGTCGTGGTTCGGCCCGACGGGTGGGCACGATCATGGCGCTGTACGGCGGCTCAGTGCCCTGGTATCGGGTCGTGGCCGCCAACGGTCGCACGCCGCCCGGGCATGAGGCGGCCGCCCGGCGGCTGCTGACGGCCGAGGGCGTGATGTTCCGGGGCGAGCGGGTCGACATGGCTGCGCACGCCTGGTTCCCCGACTAAGTGCCCGGGGCCGATTAGATGTCAGGAAGGACGCCTTGCTAGGCATTTGGCGTCAAGAGGGCGTCCTTCCTGACACAGTGGCGGCGGCGGTGGCGTCGGGCAGCGGTCCGAGCCGGTACGCCCGCAGGAACAGCAGGGCCAGGCCGACCACCGCGCCGGGTACCACCGTGAAGCCCAGCAGCACGCCGAGCTCGGCGGTGGCCGTCTGCGGAGCCGCCTCCCCGGTCGTGCTCGGCATGTATCCAAATAGCGCAATAGTCTGACCGAAGAGGTACGGCCCGAGCGCCAGGCCGAGCGTCTCGCCGGCCGTCCACACCCCGGTGAAGACCCCCGCCTGACGCTTGCCCGTGCGCAGCGTGTCGTAGGCGATGCAGTCCGGCAACATCGCCAGGCCGAAGAGCTGCTGCCCGGCGTACCCGCAGCCGATGACGCCGACGACGACGTACGCCGCCCACGCCGGCAGCATCGGCGCGGCGACGAGCGCCAACGTCCCACCGGTGATCATCAGGGAGGCGGCCACGTAGCCGCGCAGCTTGCCGATCCGGGCGCCGACCCGGTTCCAGATCGGCATCACGAGGATCGCCGGACCGACCACGCAGACGAACAGCAGCGTGACCGCGCCGTGGTCGTGCAGCACGTGGTCGGCGAAGTACTGCACGCCGGCGAGCATCGCCGCCACCCCGGCCGCCTGAACGACGAAGCACAGCACCAGCACCCGGAACGGCTTGTTGGCGGAGGCGATCCGGAGCTGGGCCCGCAGCGAGTGCTCGCTCTCCTTCACGATGCCCTTCGGGGCGTCGCGGGTGAGGAAGAAGACGAGCAGGGTGCCGACGGCGATGAGCCCGCCCACGAACATGCCCATGGCGCGGTGTCCGGCGATGCTGCCCGCGAATGTCCCCTCGGCTCCGCCGAACGCGTTGCGCACCTCGGGGGCCAACGCGCCGGAGACCAGGATCGCGAGCGCGAGGACGGCGACGCGCCAGGTCATCATGCGGGTCCGCTCGCCGCCCTCGTCGCGCAGACCGGCCGCCTCGGTCATGTCGGCCGGCATCGCCACGTAGGGCACCTGGAAGAACGCGAACGCGGTCGCGGCGAGCAGGAAGGCGACGCAGACCCACAGCGCGCCCGCGGTCTCGGTGAAGAACCCGGCGAAGATCGCGGCGAAGAGGACCGACAGGGTCAGGCCGCCGCCGAGCAGGTACGGTCGGCGGGCGCCCCAGCGGCTGGTCGTCCGGTCCGAGATCCGCCCGGCGATCGGGTTCACGATGACGTCCCAGGCCTTGGGCAGCAGCACCAGCAACCCCGCCAGCCCAGCGGTGATCCCGAGGGTGTCGGTGAGGTACGGCAACAGCAGCAGGCCCGGCACGGTACCGAAGGCACCGGTCACCAGCGACCCGGTGGCGTAGCCCACCTGGACGCGCCGGGAGAGGCGGGGCGGACCGGCGGCGTCAACGGCCGGCGATTGGGGCAGGGTCATGGTCGCGGATGCTACCGGTCGCACGGTTCGGGCCCTACCCGTCGCCCGGACGACCCAGCCCGCCCCCTTCGTGTCAGGAAGGACGCCTTCCTAGGCACCAGGCGTCAACAAG
>JADGGF010000307.1 GCA_019690055.1 Micromonosporaceae bacterium | reverse complement strand
GTCTCCGGCCACGCCCGAGGCATCGAGCAGGGCCACCGATTCGACCACTCCCACCGAGCCGCCGCCCCAGAACGTGCTCCTGGCCACCGGCATGATCATCTCGCACGAGCACGCGTCCAGCGGATCGGCGCACCTCATCCGGCTCGCCGACGGTCGCGTGCAGCTCGCGCTGGAGAACCTCGCCACCTCCGACGGCCCGGACCTGCACGTGTGGCTGACCGACCAGCCGGTGATCGAGGGGACCGCGGGCTGGCACGTCTTTGACGACGGTCGTTACGTCGAGCTGGGGCCGCTGAAGGCGAACAACGGCAACCAGGTCTACGACGTGCCGGCGGGGACGGACCTGACCGGCCTGATCAGCGTCACGATCTGGTGCAAGCGGTTCGCCGTTTCGTTCGGGGCCGCCCGGCTCGACCCTGCGTAGCTGTCTCAGTACCTTTGGTTGTCGGGTGGGCTACCGGCGGCTCATCAACCGGCCGGGGCAGGTCACCAACCGGCCGGGGGTGGGTCACCAACCGGCCGGGGTCAGGTGTCGTGCTCGACCGGGCGCGGCCCGGCTGACACACTGATGACCCTGGCCGAGGGCCGGCCGGCTGCGTTGACCGGAAGCGGAGTCACACGAGATGACTGGGTGGGCGCTGCCTGATGATGTGCTGCGCGAGGCTCCCGCCCACGCGCCACGTCCGCGCGAGCTCGCGGACCTGGAGCTTCTCCTCTCCGGCGCGTTGGCGCCGCTGACCGGCCTGCCGACCCAGGCCGACCTCGAGTCGATCGCCCGGGCCGGTCGCCTGGCCGACGGGACGCCCTGGCCGGTGCCGATCACGCTGAGCGTGCCCGCCTCGGTGGTCGCGGGCCTGGACCTGGCCAACCCCCTGCGCCGGGCGCTCGTGCTCACCGACTCGGAGGGGACGCCGCTGGCCGCGGTCGACGTGGTCGACGTCTGGCCGGTGGCGAACGGCCGGCCGGCACCGGGCACGCCGGACCGCGAGGGGCGGTCGGCTGCGGCCGAGACGAGCGGTTTCGTCGGCATCGGCGGTCCGGTTCGTCGCATCGGCGAGAGCCTCGGCGGCTCGTTCCGCGACCTCCGGCTCACGCCCAAGGAGGTCCGCGAGACCATCCCCCCGAACAGCCGGGTGGTCGCGGTCTACGCCGATCGGCCACTGCACCGGCCCCAACTGGCCCAGATCACCTACGCCGCGCGCACCATCGCCGGCCACGTGCTGGTGCTGATGCCGGTCGGCGAGCCCGGTCCGGACGGCCTGCCGCCGGAGGCCCTGGTCCGTACGGTGCTGGCCGCGCGGGACCGCTTGCCGGCCGCCACACTCGTCGCGGTGCCGTTGATCCGCCGGGCCAACTATCCGGCCCGCCCCGGCCCGTCCCCGGATGTCGCCGACGCGCTGCTGCGGGCCCGGATCGCCGAGAACTACGGGGCCACGCACCTACTGGCCACCGGCCCGCAGATCGCCGGGGCCGGGCCGCGGCTCCTGCTGCCGCGCGAGCTCGCCTACGACGGGCGCGACGGGCAGTGGCGGGCTGCCGACGACATCCCGCCGCGCCACCGCCGTCGGGCCCTGTCGGCCGAGGAGATCAACGAGATGCTCGATCGCGGGGCGACCCTGCCGGAGTGGCACACGCCTCCGGCGGTCGCCGCCCAGTTGGCACGGGCCCGCCCGCGCCGCGCGGTGCGGGGCCTCGTCGTCTTCTTCACCGGGCTGCGCGGCTCCGGCAAGTCCACGCTCGCCCGGGGCGTGGCCGATGAGCTCAACGAGACCGGCGAGCGTACCGTGACCGTGATCGACAGCGGGGTCGCGCGGCGGTTCCTGACCGCCGGGCTGGGCTCCTCGCGGGCCGACCAGGACGAGCTGGTGCGGCGCATCGCCTTCGTCGCGGCCGAGGCGGCGCGGCACGGCGGCCTCGCCCTGTGCTGCCCGGTCGCGCCGTACGCCGCCGGCCGCAGCATCGCCCGCCGGCTGGCCCACGAGGCGGGCGCGGGGTTCATCCTCGTCCACGTCTCGACTCCCCGGGAGGTCTGCGAGCAGCGCGACCCCCGCGGTCGGGCCGCCCGCGAGGTCGCCGGCCAGGTGCCGGGTCCCGAAGGGTTCGACGACGTCTACGAGCCGCCGACCGACGCCGACCTCGTGATCGACAACTCGACGCTCGAGGTGGGCGAGGCCGTCAAGATCGTGCTCGACCACCTCGCCACCGAGGGCTGGGTGGAGGGCGTCTGACCCGCCGTCGGAAAGGCGACGCTGCCCCGACCGTCCGCAGTGGACGATGGCGCCACCCGCGTCACGCGCCGTCCCCGTAGCCCGTTGAGCATTCGGGCGGCCCGATGCACGGCAGGGGACCGCTCGCACGCTCGCGCCTTGCTCTCGGCGAGGCGTCCGGCGGTGACGAGAGGACACCACACATGCGGACGATGGTCTGGCTGCGCGTCGGCGCGGGCGTCGCCGTCGGCCTCGGGATTGGCGGTGCCATCCTCGCCAGGATGCCGCCTGTCTATGAGGCGTCGACATCGGTGTTGGTTGAGTCGATGGGCGCCGACGTCAACATGAGCACCGAGGCGGAGCTGGTCCGGTCCACGCAGACGGCCGACGACGCCTTCGCGCGCCTGACGCAGGATCCGTCCCGGCCTTCGCCCGTGGGGCGGTTGACGCGGGTCGTCGCGCTCCCGGGAACGTCGCTGCTGGTGATCACGTTCCAGGCGGGCTCGCCGGAGGTCGCCCAGGCGGGGGCGACGGCGTTCGCGGAGGCGTACCTGCGGGCCCGCGGCGAGGCGGCCGAGGCCACGCGCGACGGGCGGATCGCCGCCACCGAGGCCCGGCTGGACGACGTACGCCAGCAGCTGGGCGGTCTGACCATGCTGATCGCGCAGCTCCCGCCGGATTCGGCCGAGATCGGGTCGCTGCGCGCCGGGCAGGAGGCGCTGGCCGCCGAGGCCGCGTCGCTGTCCGCCACGCTGCACGAGCTGCGGACGACCCCGATCGATCCCGGCCGGATCGTCTCGGCGGCGTCCCTGCCCACCGAGCCCGTGCGGCCGGACCGGCGCTGGCTCGGGTTGTCCGTGGTGGCCGGGGCTCTCGCGGGCGCCGTCGTGCACCTCGGCGCCGTCCGGTGGTCCCGGTGGGTGCGGCGAGCCGCTGACCTGCGCCGGCACCGCGGCCTCGTGGTCCTCGCCGACCTCGAACCGTCGGACCTGGCCCCGTCGGATGGGGCCCGGTCGGATGTGGACCCGTCGAATCTGGCCCCGCCGAATGTGGCGCGGTCGGGCCTGGTCCTGTCGAAGCTGGCCGCCGGACTGTCCCGGCGCACCACCGGTCAGTCCGCGCTCGCCGTCGGCTCGCCGCCGAGGGAGCCGGGGGCGTCGTTGACGATGATGTTCGATCGGTTGCGGAACGAGATCGTGGCGGCGCTCGCCCCGGGTGACCACACGCTGCTGGTGACCGCCGCCGCGCCCGGAGCGGCCGCCCGGCTGGTCGCGGCCAACCTGGCGACCGCGTTCGCCCGCGCCGACACCGACGTCGTGCTCGTCGGGGCCCAGGGCCGCCCGCCCTCCCTCGCCACGCTGTTCGATGTGGCCGACATTCCGGGGCTGACCGATGTCCTGGCCGGCCGTACGACCCTGCCCCGGATCGTGCAGCCGGTCGCCCGGCTGCCACGGCTTCGGGTGGTCACCCCCGGCGGGTGGGGCGTCGGTGCCGCGGGAACCCTGCTGCAGTCGGAGGGGGCCCGCTCTGTGCTGCGGGCGCTGGCGAGCCGGATCCGATACGTGATCGTCGATGCCCCGTCGACCGCGTCCGGGGCCGAGGCCCAGAGCCTGGCCTCAGCCGCCGACGCCGCGCTGCTCGTCGTGGAGCTGGGGCGGACCCGACACGTCCAGGTCGCCGACGCGGTGACCCAGCTGTCCCGGGTCGGCACCCGGCTGCTCGGGGTGGTGACCGTGCCCCGGCTGCCGGAACCGGCCGCCGAGCCGGAACCCCAGGCCGTCCTGGCCCTCGCCGCGACCGCGACCGACGCCTGGGTCGGGCGCCGCGTCGAGGCGCTGGACGGACCCACCACCAAGCTCACCACGGTGCCGCGCTGGCCGTTGGCTCGGGCGCGGCCCGTCTCCCGGCCGCCCTCCGGAACACCGGGCTGACGGCACCGGGCCGGCGACCGGCCGGGGCGGCGGGCGCCCGATCGTGATCGTCGCCGGGACAGTGTCAGAGTCTCGGGCTACGGTCGGGGACGGTGGTCGCGGGGGGGGGGCCGCCCCCCGCCCCCCCCCCCGACGGCCGGCCGGAGGCGGTAGGTGCCCTGGGGAGGCGTCGATGGCGGGGCTGCTGGTCATCATGGGATCGGGCGAGACCACCCCAACCATGATAAAACTGCATCGTTCGATATTTGACCGGGTCGGTGAGCGGCCGGCGGTCCTGCTCGACACGCCGTACGGGTTCCAGTCCAATGCGGACGACATCTCGGCCCGGGCGGTCGCCTACTTCGCCGACAGCGTCGGCCGTCAGGTGCAGGTGGCGTCGTGGCGTACGGTTCCGCCGGAAGGGCTGGCCCGGGAGCGGACCCTGGCCGCGATCGCCTCCGCCGGCTGGGTCTTCTCCGGCCCCGGCTCGCCGACGTACGCGCTGCGCCAGTGGCGCCAGACGCCCATAACATCGTGTTTGGTGAATGTGCTGTCCCGGGACGGCGTGGTGCTGCTCGCGAGCGCCGCCGCGGTCACGATGGGCTCGCACAGCGTCCCCGTCTACGAGATCTACAAGGCCGGCTTCGAGCCGTACTGGGAGCCCGGCCTGGACCTGGTCTCGCGGGTCTGCGGCCTGCCCGCCGTCGTCATCCCGCACTACGACAACGCCGAGGGCGGCACGCACGACACGCGGTACTGCTACCTGGGCGAGCAGCGGCTGACCCGGCTCGAACGGGAGCTGCCCGACGAGGCGTTCATCCTCGGGGTGGACGAGCACACCGCCGTGCTGCTCGATCTAAGCGCCGGCACGGCCACCGTGGCCGGTCGGGGCCGGATGACGATCCGTCGCCGCGGCGCCAGCGTGGTGTACGCGGCGGGCAGCGTGGTCGGCTTCGACGAACTGGCGTCGGCCGCCAGCGGCGGCTCCGCTCTGGTCGGCGACGGCCCAGTTCTCGTCACTGACGGCGGTCCGGTTTCCGTCGGCTCGATCGGCCAACCCTCCACTGTGGAGTCAACCGGGCCGGCGTCCCTGCGGGCCGCCACGGACGAGCAGGCGGCCCGCTTCGACGCGGCGCGCGCGGCCGGCGACGTCGACGCCTGCGTCGAGGCGATCCTGGCGCTGGACCAGATCCGGCTCGACTGGGCGGCCGACACCGCCCAGTCCGACGAGGCCGACTACGCGCGCGGCGTCCAGCGCACGATGGTCGTGCGGCTGGGCGAGCTGGCCCGGTCCGGGGCCGGGGACCCGCGCGAGCGGTTGGCTCCGCTCGTCGATGCTCTGCTGGCCATCCGGGCGCGGGCCCGAGCCGACCGGGACTTCGCCACGTCCGACGAGATCCGCGATCGCCTCCTCCGCGCCGGCATCGAGGTCCGCGACACCCCGACCGGGGTGGAGTGGAGCCTGCTCGAGCGTTGATCTAGGTGTCCTGCTCACGCAGGTTGGTGACACGGCTGATTGGCGGGTGTCCGCCGAGTGCGGTGTGGGGCCGGTGGTGATTGTAGATGTGT
>JADGGF010000306.1 GCA_019690055.1 Micromonosporaceae bacterium | reverse complement strand
GTGGGCGCGGCGGGAGTACGGCTCGGACTTCCTCTTCGTCGAGGGATTCCCGGCGGCGAAGCGGCCCTTCTACACCCACCCCGACCCGTCCCGGCCGGGGTACACCAACGGGTTCGACCTGCTGTTCCGGGGTGTCGAGCTGGTCACCGGCGGGCAGCGGTTGCACCGGTACGACGACTACGTCGCGGCGCTGACCGCCCGGGGCGAGTCGCCGGAGCCGTACGAGTCGTACCTGGCGGTGTTCCGGCACGGCATGCCGCCGCACGGTGGCTTCGCGATCGGGCTCGAGCGGTTCCTGGCTCGCCTGACCGGGGCCGCGAACATCCGCGAGGTGACCCTGTTCCCGCGCGACCTGACCCGCCTGACCCCCTGACCGGTATTTCTCGTTGATCTAGGGCTTGGAGTGGTTGGTTGATCTCCATGCACCACTCTGAGCCCTAGATCAACGCGGGGCCTGCTCCCTGGATCAACGCAGGGGGCGGGATGAGGACGGGCCGGCGGAGGCGCGGCGGAGGCGCGGGAGAGGCCGCGGTCACCCAGCCAGCAGGCCGGTGCGCAGGTGCTGCTCGACGATCGGCAGGACCTCGTCAACCGTGACCTGGCGGCCGAGCTCCGCGGACAGCGACGTGACGCCGGCGTCGCGGATGCCGCACGGCACGATCGCGTCGAAGGCGCGCAGGTCGCAGTCGCAGTTGAGCGCGAAGCCGTGCAGGGTCACGCCCCGGGCGACCCGGATGCCGATCGCGGCCACCTTGCGGTCGGGCCCGCGATCGTCGGCCGGCACCCACACGCCGCTGCGCCCCTCGACCCGGGTGGTGGCCAGACCCAGATCGGCGCACGTGTCGATCAGGAGCTGCTCCACTCGCCGGACGTACGCCACCACGTCGACCGGATCGGGTAGGCGCACGATCGGGTAGCCGACGAGCTGGCCCGGCCCGTGCCAGGTGATCTTGCCGCCTCGATCGACGTCGATCACCGGCGTACCGTCCACCGGGCGCTCCCACGGCTCGGTGCGCTTGCCGGCCGTGTAGACGCTCGGGTGCTGCAGCAGCAGGACGGTGTCGGGAGCGGTGCCGTCGGCGACCTGCTCGTGCAACCGGCGCTGCTCGTCCCACGCGGTCAGGTAATCCACGACTCCGGCCCGCACGAGGGTCAGTCCGGCGGTTGCTCGGTCCGTGGCCAGCGTCTGCGTCACGTTCGTGAGCCTAACGCGCCGGTTGGGGTCGTGGCGTGTTCCGTGACTCACCGGGGCCGGTAGTCTTCGGTTGTTGACGGCTCAACGAGATGAGAGGCCCCAATGTCGGAGGACGCGATTGGCGCGCTGCGGGCGTCGCATGACCGTCTCGCGGCGATCGTGGCCGGCTTGACCCCCGAGCAGGAGACCGCGCCCGCCTACCCCAGCGAGTGGAGCATCGCCCAGGTGCTGTCCCACATCGGGTCGGGCGCGGAGATCATGGCGCTGGCGTTCGACGCCGCCCTGGCAGGGACACCGGTGCCCGGGCGGGAGGCGTACCCGGCGATCTGGGACCGGTGGAACGCCAAGGCGCCGCGCGACCAGGTGCGCGACGGCATCGAGTCAGATCGACAGCTGGTGGCGCGGTTCGAGGCGCTCGACGCGGACCAGCGGTCCCGGCTGCGGTTCGCGAGCTTCGTGGGCGAGGTGGACGCCGACCGGTTGGCTCGGCTGCGGCTCAACGAGCACGCCGTGCACACCTGGGACGTCGCGGTCGCCCTGGACCCGACCGCCACGATCGGAGCCGAGGCGGTGGGCCTGGTGGTGGACAGCCTGGCCAGGGTGGCCGGCTTCAGTGGCAGGGCCGACGGGCTGTCCGGCGTGGTGCAGGTGACCACCACCGACCCCGAGCGGGAGTTCACGCTTACGTTCGGCCCCACGGTCAGCCTCGAGCCCGGTCGGGCCGAGGCGGCGACCGCCGAGCTCGCCCTGCCGGCCGAGGCGTTCATCCGGCTGGTCTACGGCCGGCTCGACCCCGCGCACACGCCGCCGGTGACCGCGACGGGAATCGCGCTGGACGACCTGCGGCGCGCGTTTCCCGGGTTCTAGCGGTCACACCAGTTCCCCGGGTTCTGACGGTCACACCAGCTCGGGGACCCGAAGCTGGGAGATCGCGAGCTCGAACTCGGCCACTTCGATGACGTACGCGCCCGCGACGTCGGCGATCGCGGTACGGATCGCGCTCTCGTGGGGGCGGGCCTTCGCCATGGCCGCGGCGTCGTAGACCACTGTGGACACTGCCCGGCCGGACCGTCGGTCGACGAGCAGGCTCGTGCTGGTGAACCCGGGCAACTGCTCCAGCCGCGGCACCGCGGCGCGATAGGCGTCGATCAGCGCACCCATCGTGGCCGGATCGCCCTCCAGCCAGGAGACGCTCGCGCCCGCGGGCTCCTCCGACGGGCGGGCCCGGTGCATGACCGCCACCTCCCACTGGTCGACGCTGGTCTCGATGGCGTCGAAGGTCGCGCCGCAGCGGTCGCGGATGCCCCGCACCTGTCCCTCGCTCATGCGCAGCGAATCGGCCGACTGCCACGAGGACGTGATGATGCACCGTCCGGTGGCCCGGTCGACCAGTGTGGACAGTCCGACGAATCCCGGGATGTTCTGCAGCGCCGGCATGACCACGTCCTTCACGTACTTGATGCCCCGGTCGATGCCCGGTTGCCGGGCGATCACCGTGGTCGTGCGTGCGAACATGGCACCTCCCCCGTGCTCGTTTCGCCGGTCAGCCCCACCATGCGCCGCGCGCCGGAGGGGGCGCAACCGATTCGCCCAGATCCACGACTCCTCGCTAGCGTGGCCCGATGACGTTCCTGCTGCTGGTGGTGCACCTGATGGCCGCCGTGGCCTGGGTGGGCGCGATGGCGTACAGCCTCGTCGTCGTGCAGCCCCGGATCGCCCGCGCCGTGCCCGATCCTGCGCGGGCCGAGGAGATCTACCGCGAGTTGGCGGCCGGCAACCGATGGCCGGTCGTGGGCCTGATCGGCGTGCTGGCGCTGACCGGCATCGGCCTGGTTATGGTCTTCGATGGGAGGTCGTCGGGCTGGTGGGCGGCGATCGCCGCCAAGGCTCTGTTGTGGGTCGCGGCCTCGGGCCCGTTCTGGTGGGTCTCGTGGCGGGGTTGGCCGCGTCGGGTGTTCGCCCTGCCGGCCGAGCTGCCCGCGCAGCAGGCCCGGTTCCGGCGGGTGGCGCTGGCCATGCTGGCCATCGTCGGACTGGCCTTCGTGCTGGGCGTGGTGGCGTCCCATCTGCCGCTGTGATCCGGGGGGAGGCGACCGGACGTCGCGGTGCCCAGCCGCCGGCCGCGGTGGTGGTCGACCACGGGTCGGTCCCGACCGATGTATGGCGGCGGGACATGGTGCGCGTGGTACCGGGGTGCCTAGCGTGGGCGCTGTGACTGGCGTCACGTCGCCCGGCCCAACCGTCCCGGGCGGGGCACTCAGCCTCGCATCTCGCCGTCCACCTGGGAGGCCGCCATGTCCTTTGTCCGGGATCCCGTCCCCGCTGTCGATCCCGTGGCCACAGTCGCTGCTGCCATTCGTACGCCCGTGGCCCGCCCGCTCGGCCGACTCGCCGCGCTCGCGGCGGCGTTGCTGGTGACGATCCTCGCCGTGGTCGCCGTGGCGGTAAGGCCCGCCCGCGCCGCGACCCTCACCCCGGTGACGAACTTCGGCTCCAATCCGGGAAACCTCAATATGTACGTGTACCGCCCCGATGGTCTCGGTAGCGGAGCCCCGGTCGTCGTGGCCATGCACGGGTGCAGCCAGGACGCCAATACCTACTACACCAACTCCGGTTGGCCGAAGTACGCCGACCTGTTCCGGTTCATCGTGATCTTCCCGGAGCAGAAGTCGGCCAACGCCGCCAACGCCTGCTTCAACTGGTTCACCGCCGGCGACGTGGCGCGGGGCCAGGGTGAGGCGCTGTCGGTCAAGCAGATGGTCGACTACGCGCAGAACACGTACGGCGCCGACCCGAACCGTACGTTCGTCACCGGGCTCTCGGCCGGCGGCGCCTTCGCCGCGGTGATGCTCGCGACCTACCCGGACGTCTTCGAGGCCGGGTCCATTGTGGCCGGAATCCCGTACGGTTGCGCCCCGGCCACCAGTCCCTATATCTGCATGTTCACCACGGTGAGCAAGACGCCGGCGCAGTGGGGGAACCTGGTGCGCAACGCCTTCCCTGGCTACAGCGGACCGTACCCCCGGGTCTCGATCTGGCACGGCACGAGCGACGCGGTGGTCGTGCCCGGCAACGCGAACTCGTCCCGCGACCAGTGGACCAACGTGTGGGGCATCTCCACCACGCCGACCTCGACCGCTTCGCTGCCGGCCAACACCACCGTGGAGAACTACGACAGCGGTGGGCAGACCGTGGTGCGGGTGCAGCGGGTCGCCGGGATGGGCCACGGCACGCCGGTTGATCCCGGTAGCGCGACCCACCAATGTGGAGCGACGGGAGCGTACTTCCTCGACACGATCTGCTCGGCCTACTACGACGCGCTGTTCTTCGGCCTGGACGGTGGCTCGGGGCCGACGACGTCGCCGACCGCCTCGCCGACATCGCCGACCTCGTCCCCGACGACGCCGCCGACCGGACCGTGCTTCACGGCCAGCAACTACGCCCACACCGTGGCCGGCCGGGCCTACCAGGTCCTCGGCCAGACGTACGCCACCGGCTCCAACCAGCCCATGGGCCTGTGGAACATCTTCGTCACCCACACCCTGCGGCAGACCGGACCGAACTACTACGTGCTCGCCGACGGCGAGTGCTGACCGGCGAGGCCCCGCAGCGTGGCGGCGGCCGCCCGAAGCCTGGTCTGGAGCGGTCCTGGATGGCGTCGACGAGGGTCGCGGTCAGCTCGGCGGGGGGCACGCCGAGCCGCCACAGAGCCCGGGCCGCCGCCGCGCGGGCGTAGCCGTTCTCGTCTGAAACTCCATCGACAATCTTCCCCGGCTGGAGCAGCGGGCGGAGCAGCGACTCGATGTCGGCCAGGTCGACCCCGGCGTCGGCCAGGTCGGCGACGAGGCGGGCGGCCTCATGGGCCGGGGTGTCGCGCCGGGCGAGCACCGCCCGCAGCGTGGGCAGGATCGCGGCCGCATCACCGGTCACCGCCCAGGTGAGCCGGGCGGCGAGCACCTGCCGGTCGCGGTCGGGCGCCGTGAACGCGGCCTCGCCGGTGAGGTGGGTGGCCGCCGCCGGGACGAGTGGGGCCAGCGCGCCCGCGGCCTCGGTGACCGCCGAATGGTGGGCCGGGACGATCCAGGGATGCTTGGTTTCCGTCAGCAACCTCCGGAGAAGGTTGATGAGCGCGGTGGCGTCGCGGGCCACCCGCCACAGCGCGCGGGCCGCTTCGACCACGTTCTCGACCGCGCCGACGACCCCGCGGCGGTCGGACCATGTGGCCACCATGTCCCACAGATGCGGCACCAGGGCCGGGTCCGTGCAGCCCAGGCGCAGCAGCGCCCGAACGACCGCGGGTCGGTGTGGGGTCGGCGGGGTCAACGCTGCGAGAAGCTTCCGGATCACCTCCCCGCGGACGTCCGGCGTAGCCGAGGCGACCACGTCGGCCAGCACGGGGGCGGCCGGGTGGTCCGGTTGCGTGCTGGCGAGGTGGACCAGCCCGCGTCGGGCCGCCTCGACGACCGCGGGGTCGTGGGGGATCAGGTGGGGCG
>JADGGF010000305.1 GCA_019690055.1 Micromonosporaceae bacterium | reverse complement strand
CCCCCCGCCGCTCCGCTCGGCCGCTGACGCGGCGGGGCTCAGCGGTGCCGGGCGGGTCTGTGTCCCAAGCCGTGAACCGGCCGGCAGCCAGGAACACCCACGCAGCACAGTGGAGGGAGCATGACCGAGCCCGAGGCGGTCGCGTCCACCCGGCTGGCCCGCGCGATCGAGGTGGTTGAGTCCGGCATCCAGGCGTGCCAGGCGTACGGACGCCCCGACCTGAAGGCCCGGCTCACCACCGCCCGCCGCTCGCTCGCCGACCCGGCCGTGCACATCGTGGTGGCCGGCGAGTTCAAGCAGGGCAAGAGCTCCCTGGTCAACGCGCTGGTGGGGGCGACCGTATGTCCGGTCGACGACGACGTGGCCACGGCCGTGCCGACGTACGTCCGTCACGGGGCGGAACCGTCGGCGAACCTGCTGCTCGAAGGCGACCCGCCCGGCCGGGAGTCGGTCCCGATGGACGGCTTCCGGGAGTACGCGATCGAGACCGGCCCTCGGGTGAGCCCGTCCGGAACGCCGGTCGTCGGCGTGGAGGTCCGCCTGCCCCGCAAGCTGCTCGCGAACGGTCTGGTCCTGGTCGACACGCCCGGCGTCGGCGGGCTCGGCTCGCTGCACGCGGCGGCGAGCCTCGCGGCGATCGCGATGGCCAACGCGGTCGTCTTCGTCACCGACGCCTCTCAGGAGCTGACCGCCAGCGAGATCGAGTTCCTGCGGCAGGCTCGCAGCCTGTGCCCGACCGTGATCTGCGTGCTCACGAAAATCGACTTCTATCCGGCCTGGCGGAAGATCCGCGACCTGGACGCCGGCCACCTGGCCCGCGTCGGGGACATCGACATCGTCGCCGTCTCGTCGAGCCTGCGCGCCCAGGCAGCGAGGCTCAACGACGCCGCACTCAACACCGAGTCCGGCTTCCCCAGCCTCGTGCGGTGGATCACCGAACGGGTGGGGCGCGGGGCGGCCGACCAGGTCGCCGCGAACGCCGCCGGCGACGTCATCGACGCATGTGACCAGATATCCGCTCAGTTCACCGCCGAGCGGGAGGCGTTGTCGGACCCGAAGGCGGCCCAGCGCGTCCTCGACGACCTCAACGCCGCCAAGGCCCGACTGGACGGCCTGCGGGCGGCGACGGCGAAGTGGAGCCAGACCCTGACCGATGGCGTCGCCGACCTCAACTCGGATATCGACCACGATCTCAAGGCGCGGATCCGGCAGATCCTGCAGGAAGCCGACGACGCGATCGAGCAGTCCGATCCCGCCGACACCTGGCCGCAGATGGAGGCGTGGCTGCGCTCCCGGACCTCCTACGAGGTGCTCGCGAACTACACCCTGCTGCGCCAGCGCGCCGAGCGCCTCAGCGAGGAGGTGGCCGCGCATTTCCGCGAGGCCAGCGGGCAGGTGCTCGACGAGCTCTCCGTCTTCAACCCCGTGGCGCTGGTCTCCGACCAGCGCATCGATCATAAGATCGAAATGGAGCGAATGACGGTCGGGAAGCAGGCCTGGGTCGCGCTCAAGAGCGCGTACGGCGGCATCCTCATGTTCAGCATGCTCGGTGCGTTGACCGGCATCAGCCTCGGCCCGATCGCCTTCGGCATCGGTCTCGTCATGGGCCACAAGGGACTGCGCGACGAGAAGAAGCGCCAGCTCCAGATGCGACAGCAGCAGGCGCGCAACGCGGTACGCCGCTACTGCGACGAAGTGACATTCGTAATGAACAAGGATTCGCGCGACACGCTGCGACGGATCCAGCGGGAACTGCGCGATTACTACGCGGGGCTCGCCGAGGAGCTGGCCCGGTCCAACGCCGAGGCGCTCAACGCCGCGAACGAGGCGGTGCGGCGCACCCAGGCCGAGCGGCAGGCCCGCCTGAAAGACATCGACGCTGAGCTGGCCCGACTTCGGCAGTTGCGGGCGCGGGCCGCGGCCGTACGGAAGTAGACCACCCGGAAAACCTGCCCCTGCGATGGTGACCAGATGAGAGACCCGCTGATCGAACGCACCCGCGCGGTGCTGACCAGGGCGCTGGAGGTGTACCGCGGCACGGGCCACGACGCGCGCCTCGCGGCGCTGCGTGCCCGGCTCGACGAGCCGCTACGGGTGGCGATCGCCGGTCGGGTCAAGTCCGGAAAGTCCACTTTGCTCAACGCTCTGGTCGGCGAGCGGCTCGCCCCGACCGACGAGGGCGAGTGCACCCGCATCGTGACCTGGTACCGCGACGGCCACACGTACGAGGTGCTCGCCCGCCCGGTCACCGGCGAGCCGCGGCAACTGCGGTTCAGCCGGGAGAACGACGCCATCCAGGTCGATCTCGGCGGGCTGCAGCCGGAGGACGTGGCGGAACTGTACGTCACCTGGCCGTCGCAGGCGTTGCGGACAGCCACGCTCATCGACACACCGGGCATCGGCTCACTCAGCGAGCGCGTCTCGCGCCGGGCCTGGGAGTTGCTGACCACCGACGACGAAGAGACGCCGGCGGACGCGGTCATCTACCTCATGCGGCACCTGCACTCCGGCGACCTGGATTTCCTGCGCGCCTTCCAGGACACCGAGGTGTCGCGGCCCAATCCGGTCAACGCCATCGGCGTGCTGTCGCGGGCCGACGAGATCGGCGTGGGCCGGATGGACGCCATGACCTCGGCCCAGCGCATCGCCACAAGGCTGGCGACCGACGTCAACGTACGGCGGGTGGTGCAGACCGTCGTCCCGGTCGCCGGTCTGCTGGCCGAGACGGCCGCGACCCTCACCGAGACCGAGATGGCGCAGCTGCGACGGGTCGCCGACGTGCCCATCCATCAAATCGACGATCTTTTGCTGACGGCGGACCGGTTCGTGGAGCTGATGCCCGAGCTCGGCCTGACCGACCTCGAGCGACGGGCGCTGCTGGATCGGTTCGGGCTCTTCGGGATCCGGCTGGGGGCCGCGCTGCTGCGGCGGAAGGTGGCAAACACCGCCACCGAGCTGGCCCGGGAGCTGGCCGAGCGCAGCGGCATCAACGCGCTTAAAGACATACTTTCGTCGCTGTTCTTCGGCCGGCGGGACGTGCTCAAGAGCCGCTCGGCCCTGCTCGCGGTCGACGCCCTCGTGCGGACCGTCCCCCGCCCCGGCGCCGACGTGGTCGCCGCCGAGGTCGAGGAGATCATCGCCTCGGCCCACCCGTTCAACGAACTCCGGGTGCTCTCGGCCATCCGCGCGGGCTGGGTCACCGGCCGACCCGAGGTAATCGATGATCTCGAACAGATTATCGGCGGGTCCGGGTCGGCCGTGCACACCCGGCTGCGGCTGCCGGCCGACGCGTCGGAGGAGCAGATCAAGGCGGCAACCAACGATGCGTTGCTGCGGTGGCAGCGCCGGGCGGAGAACCCGTTGACCCCGCACGAACTCGCGATCGCGTCCCGCGTGGCGGTGCGCACCTGTGAAGGGATCCTCGCCGACCTGGTTCACGCCCGGTGACGCCGGATCGCGGAGAGCAGATGGTGGCGGATTCGGCACACGGTGGCGGTCGAGCACACCCCGGCCTCCCAACGCGGGTTGGCTCGGCCCGGTGCACGCGGATCGCCCGGCGCTCGGGCGCCATCCATCGGATCAGGCGCTCAAGTGCCAGCCCTCGGGTCAGGCGCTCAGGCGCCAGCCATCGCGTGGGGCGCTCAGGCGCCGTCCATGGCGTCGGGCTCCTCGCCGGGCCCAGCCTCATCGGCGGACACCGACCCCTCGTCGGTGGGGCCCAGGTCGAGGTCCGCACCGGCGTCGAAGGCATCCGGGTCGATGGTCGGGTCAGTGGTCGCGTCGGTGGTCGCCGGCCAGCCCAGCGTCGCATCCTCGGCGGGCTCGAGACCGGCCGGGTCCTCGACTGGACCGGGGTAACCGTACTCAAGGTCACCGGCCCCAAAGTCACCGGCTGCAAAGTCACCGTCGATGTCTGTCTCGGCCGACGCGCCGGGCCCGGCGTCGACCGAGGGGGCGTCGGTGGCGGCCAGCCCGCTCGCCTCGGCGTCGATCACGTCCGGGCCGCCGAGCTCGGGCGCCGGGGCGGTCGTCAGCAGGTCGTACCAGTGCGGCTCCGGCTCGCCGGTCCCCCCGCCGGGCTGCGGCACGGCCGTGTGGGCGCGGACGTACGGCGCCAGGTGCTCGGCCACCTCGACCGGAGCGGTGTCGGCGTAGCTGACCACCGCCTCCGCGACCAGCCCCTCGGGCAGGTCCGGGTGGCCGTGGGCGGCGAGCACCTCCTCGGGCGCCATGCCCGACGACGCCCCGAAGTCGCGCCCGCCGGCCAGGTCGGCGAACACGTTGCGCAGCGGGCGGGCGAGATCCATGGCACTACTGTAGGGACGCACACCGCACCACGGCGTGGGGGAGATCCCCCCAGGCACCCCTAATCGGTACGGTCAACCGTCTCGCGACGACGGCCGGGCCGGAGCAGACCTGGCACATCCACATCCGACGACCCCGGAGCAGGTTTCGATGTACGCACTCGGTATCGACCTCGGTACCACGTTCACCGCCGCTGCCATCTGGCGCGACGGCCACGCCGAGACGGCGACCCTGGGCAGCCGGAGCGCGGCCATCCCCTCCGTCGTGCTGCTGCGCGAGGACGAGACGTTCCTGACCGGTGAGGGCGCGAGCCGGCGCGGAATGACCGAGCCCCACCGCGTGGCTCGCGAGTTCAAGCGGCGTCTGGGCGACACGACACCGATCCTGCTCGGGGGCGTTCCGTACTCCGCCGAGGCGCTGATGGCCCGGCTGATGCGCGCCGTGGTGGACGAGATCGCCACGCGCGAGGGCGGACCGCCGGACCGCATCTGCATCTCTCACCCGGCCAACTGGGGGCCGTACAAGACCGACCTGCTGCTGCAGGCCGTACGGCTGGCCAACCTTCCCGAACCAGTCTCCTTCACCACCGAGCCCGAGGCCGCCGCGATCTTCTACGCCCAGCAGCAACGGGTCGAGCCGGGCGCGATCGTGGCCGTCTACGACCTCGGCGGCGGCACCTTCGACGCGGCGGTGCTGCGCAAGACCGCGACGGGCTTCGAGATCCTCGGCCGGCCGGAGGGTATCGAGCGACTCGGCGGCATCGACTTCGACGCGGCCGTCTTCAACCACGTCGCGCGGGCCCTGGGCGGCAAGCTCGAGGAGCTGAACGAGGACGACCCCACCACGATCGCGGCCGTGGCCCGGCTGCGCGAGGAGTGCGTCGAGGCGAAGGAAGCCCTCTCGTCGGACACCGACGTCTCGATTCCCGTGCTGCTGCCGAACATCTCCACCGAGGTCCGGCTGACCCGCGCGGAACTCGAGGCGATGGTCCGGCCGGCGCTGCATGACTCCATCGAGGCGCTCAGACGCGCGCTGCGATCGGCGAACGTCACCGCCGACCAGCTCCACTCGGTGCTGCTGGTCGGTGGGTCCTCGCGCATGCCGATCGTGGCCCAGCTCGTCGGGGCCGAGCTCGGCCGTCCGGTGGCGGTCGACGCCCACCCGAAGCACGCCGTCGCGCTCGGGGCCGCCTGGCTGGCGAGCGGGGCGCTGTCCGCCGCCGCGGCTCCCCGGGCCGTGTCCGACGCGCCAGCCGGCCGGGTGGCGTCGGCGGCCGTGCCCGGTGGTCCCGTGCCCGGAGCGACCGGCGTCGCGGGTGTCGCGGGCGTCGCTGGGGCTGAAAATCAGCCGCCGCCCACGAAGGCTTTGGTGGAGGAATAGGTGGGGG
>JADGGF010000304.1 GCA_019690055.1 Micromonosporaceae bacterium | reverse complement strand
GGGGGGCGGCGGGGGGGGGGGGGGGGCCCCCACGCCTCCACTGTGGACAGATCCTCAGGCGGCCATCGCGAGGGCGGCCGGGGTGTCGGCCGGGCGCAGGGCCAGGGCCAGCACGTCCGCCGCGTCCGAGACGAGGTGGATGGTCAGGGCCTTGCGCACCTCGGCCGGCACGTCGTCCAGGTCCGGCTCATTGCGGGCCGGGATGATGACCTCGGTCAGGCCCGCCCGGTGGGCGGCGAGCAGCTTCTGCTTGACCCCGCCGATCGGCAGCACCCGACCGGCCAGCGTCACCTCACCGGTCATCCCGACCGCCGGGTTCACCGGCCGGCCGGAAGCGAGCGACGCGAGCGCGGTCATCATCGTGATGCCGGCGCTCGGGCCGTCCTTGGGCACCGCGCCCGCCGGGACGTGCAGGTGCACCCGCCGCCCGGCCAGGGTGGACATGTCGACGCCCAGCTCGGCGCTGTGCGAGCGCAGGTAGGACAGCGCGATGTGCGCCGACTCCTTCATCACGTCGCCGAGCTGTCCGGTGAGCATGAGGTCGGGACCCGCGCCGCGCCCGGGCGAACCGACGGGCTCGGCCGGCATCGCGGTCGCCTCGATGAACAGGACGTCACCGCCGGCCCCCGTGACGGCCAGTCCGGTCGCGACGCCCGGCACGGCGGTCCGCTCGGCCGATTCCGGTTCGAAGCGGGGCCGGCCCAGGTAGCGCGGCAGGTCGGCCGCCGTGACGTGGATCGCCGCCGGCCGGGACGCGCCCCCGTTCGGCGCCGGGTCGCCGGCGGAGTCGGGCGAATCCGTACGGTCGGTGTCCCCGCTGCCCAACTCGACGGCGACCTTGCGCAGGATGCGCGCCAGGGCGCGCTCCAGCTGCCGTACGCCCGCCTCCCGGGTGTGCGCCGTGGCGATCCGGGCCAGCGCCTCGTCCGAGATCGTCACCTCGTCGGGCGTCAGCCCGGCCCGCTCGAGCTGGCGGGGCCAGAGGTGGTCGCGGGCGATCGCGACCTTCTCCGTGTCGATGTACCCGTCGAGCGTGACCACCTCCATCCGGTCCAGCAGCGGACCGGGGATCGTGTCGGCGACGTTGGCGGTGGCGAGGAACAGCACGTCGGACAGGTCGAGGTCCACCTCGAGGTAGTGGTCGCGGAACGTGTGGTTCTGCGCGGGGTCCAGCACCTCGAGCAGGGCCGCGGCCGGGTCACCGGAAAAGCCGACGGCGAGCTTGTCCACCTCGTCGAGCAGCACGACCGGGTTCATCGAGCCGGCCTCCCGGATCGCCCGGACGATCCGGCCGGGCAGCGCGCCGACGTACGTACGCCGGTGCCCCCGGATCTCGGCCTCGTCCCGCACGCCACCGAGGGCGACCCGGACGAACCGGCGGCCCAGCGCCCGGGCCACCGACTCGCCCAGGCTGGTCTTGCCCACACCGGGTGGACCGACCAGGGCCAGCACGGCGCCCGATCCCCGCCCGCCGACGACATGCAGGCCGCGCGCGGCCCGGCGGTTGCGCACCGCGAGGTACTCGATGATGCGGTCCTTCACGTCGCTCAGGCCGGCGTGGTCGGCGTCGAGGACCGCCCGGGCCGCGGCCAGGTCGGTGTTGTCCTCGGTCCGCACGTGCCACGGCAGCTCCAGCACGGTGTCGAGCCAGGTGCGGATCCAACCCGCCTCCGGGGAGGCGTCGCTGGCCCGCTCCAGGCGGTTCACCTCGCGCAGCGCCGCCTCGCGGATCTTCTCGGGGAGGTCCGCCTGCTCCACCCGCGCGCGGTAGTCGGCCGCGCCGTCGGGCTCGTCCTCGCCCAGCTCCTTGCGGATGGCGTTGAGCTGCTGGCGCAGCAGGAACTCGCGCTGGCTGCGCTCGAGACCCTCACGGACCTCGTCGGCGAGCTTCTCCGCCACCTCCTGCTCGGCCAGGTGCGCCCGGGCCCACTCGATCAGCAGCTCCAGCCGGCGGTCGACGTCGGCGGCCTCGAGCAGCTGGGCCTTCTGGCTCACGGACAGCCACGGCGCGTACCCGGCCGAGTCGGCCAACTGCGCCGGGTCCTCCATCCGCTCGACGGCGTCGATGACCTGCCAGGCGCCGCGCCGCTGCAGGTCGGCGGTGATCAAGGTCCGGTACTCCCGGGCCAGCTCCCGGGTGCGACCGGTCGGCTCCGGCTCATCGAACGGCGTCGACTCCACCCACAGCGCGGCCCCGGGGCCGGGCACGCCGGAGCCGATCCGGGCCCGGTGCAGGCCCCGCACCACGGCTGCCGGCTCGCCGGTGGAGAGGCGACCCACCCGCTCGATCACCGCCACCGTGCCCACTGCGCCGTACGTGCCGTCGAGCCGCGGCACCGCCAGCAGCCGCTTGTCGGAGCTGGCCCGGGCGGCGTCCACCGCCGCCTGTGTCGCAGAGTCGAGGGTGACCGGGATGACCATGCCGGGCAGCAGCACGGTTTCGGCCAGTGGGAGCACGGGTAGCGTCAAACGGGCGGGAGGAGCGTGGGCGGGCCGGTTGTGTTCGTCCGGTGGTGAGCCACGAAGTGTCGACATTGCGTCTCCTTCCAGGTCGGCGGCCGACCGAGCCGGCAGCCGGAAAAGTCGGCGACTGGAACAGTCAGCGGCCAAAAGCTGAGCCTGATCCGCTCAAGTCCGAACGCGTCCTGGCTGTTCCCGCCGTCGTCCGGTTTCGCTGCCGGCGAACGCCACTGGAGTGGAACCGTTGCCGCACGGTGACCCGGCAGTGACCAACTCACATGCCAGGGGTCAACGCGGTCGTGCCGCGGCCTGGCAGACTGGGCGCGTGCCGACTCGTCGCCTGCCCGCCGTACAACCGCCTGCGCGCAACCGCACGCGTCGCCGCCTCGCCTCGGCCCTCGCCGGCGTCGCCACCGTGGTGCTGGCCGGGTTAGTCACCGTGCTGGTCGGCGCGCCCGCGGCCCTGGGCGAGCCGACGGACCCGGCGCAGCAGAGCCCTGAGGGTGAGACGGCGGGACCGCCGATCGGACCCCAGACACCGGGCACCGAGATCTGCCGGGTCAGCAACGCCAACCTCGATGAGGTCACCGGCATGGTCGCCCAGGGTGACGTCATCTACGCGGTCGAGGGTGGCACGACCGAGCGGCCGAACGCGGTCACGATCTGGACGATCAACGCGACGACGTGTGAGGCGACCAGTGAGTCGTACGGGCTCTCCCCGATCGACCCGCAGGACCTGGCGCTGGGCACCGACGGGGCGTTATGGGTCGGCGACATCGGCTTCGGTATGGGGGCGGACCGGTCGTGGGTGACCCTGGAGCGCGTCGACCTGTCCACCGGGGCCGACGCGGTGCCCTACCGAGCGCTCTACCCCACCAGCGGGCCGGTCAACGGCACCGCCCTGCTGATGGACGGCGACAACCAGCCGATCATCATCGCCAACGTGGGACAGGCGGCCGTGCTGTTCCGCCCGGACGGCCCTGTGCCCGCCGACACCCAGGAGAACCTGCCGACCCTCCAGCAGGTCGGCCAGTTCACGCCGATGAACACCGACACCCCGACCCCGAGCGGGGCCTTCGGCCGCTTGGTTGTCACCGGGGCCGCCATCTCGCCGGATCGGACCAAGGTCGTGCTGCGCACCGAGTCCGACGCGTACGAGTTCCCGATCACGAACGGCGACATCGTGACCTCGATCACCCAGGGCACGCCCACGATCACGCCACTGCCCGATGAGGAGAAGGGCCTGGCGATCACCTACAGCGCGGACGGCAGCCGGTTCCTCACCCTGTCGGCCACCCAGAACCCGGTCCTGCGGGCCTACACGCCGTACGTGCCGACGGAAACCGAGCCGGGCGAGGGATCGGGATCCGGCGGCGGGGGCGGCGGCAGTCGGCTCAGCTTCAGTGACATCACCACGATCGCGATGATCACCGGCTTCCTCGGACTGGTCGCGGTCGTCGTCGGCGTCATCGGCATCGTCCGGGCGCGCCGTCAGTACTTCGCGGAGCACCCGGAGGGGCGGACCAGGCCACGCGGGCCGCGCGATTCGCGGGGGCGTGGGGACCGCCGCGACCGCCGGGGCTCGGGCCGCGATCGGTGGGACATCGACGACGAGGACGACGAGGAGTACTACGACGAGTACGGGGCCGCCCGACCGGCCTGGCCGCCGCGTCCCCGCGACCTCGACCAGGACTGGTCGGACGAGCCGGCACCGGGCCGCTCCGGTCGCGCGCCGGCGCACGTGGGGGCCGACGACGACTACGGGGGCTCGGACTACGGCGTCGCACCGGAGCCGCGACCCGGGTCGACGTACGGACCGGCCGCTGGCGGTGGCCGGGTCTACGGCTCCGGGACCACGTACGGCTCCAGCGGTACGACGTACGGCTCGAGCGGCACCACGTACGGGTCGAGCGGCACGACCTACGGTTCCAGCGGCGGCACGTACCGCTCCGGCGGCACAACGTACGGCTCTGGGTCGGGCTACGGGTCCGGCCGGTCCGGCGGGCAGGCGGGCGGGGGCGTCTACGGGCGGCCGCGCTCCGACTGGGACGACGAGGAGCCACGCCGCCCGTACGGCCGCGACAACGTCGACCTGTGACGCATCCGCATGTCCGTCCGCGGGGACGCCACCGAGCCGGCGAGACCGGTCGGCTCTGAGGTCTTCGACCGGCCCGCCGGTGAGGGTCTTCGACCGGCCCGCCACGCGCCTGACGGCGGCGCGAGGGGCTGCGGATTGGCCTGCCGCTAGGAGGTCGGGGCGGTCCGGCGCGCGCGGGGCCGGGACGAGCGCTTCGTCTGGGTCGGGATCGTGACCGGGGGCGGGGCCGTCAGCGGTGCGAGCGCGGCGACCAGCGTGTTCACCAGGTCCTGGGCGTAGACCCCGTCGGCGTCGAAGTCGGGGTCGAACACCGTCACCTCCATGCCGAGGCACTCATTTCCGGTGACCAAACCCTGCAGGAGGTTCTCCAGCTCCGGGTAGGCGATGCCGCCCGGGGTGGGCGCGTCGACCGCGGGCATGACCGAGGGATCGAGCACGTCCACGTCGAGGTGCACCCAGTACCCGATGCACTCGCTGAGCAGGGAGCGCGCCCACTGCGCGGTGCGGCTGGCGCCGTGAGCCCGAACGTCCTGGGCCGTACGCACGTTGAAGCCGCCGGCCTGCAGGTCCATCCGGTAGTCGTCGGTCGCGCGCATGCCGATCAGCACGACGTCCGCGTCCCGCACGTACGGCCGGCGCTGCTCGATGCTCGCGAGGTCGCCCTGGCCCCGCCCGGTGACCAGGGCGAGGGCCTCCCCGGCGGCGGCGCCCACCACCGCCGCGTTGCCCGGATGGCGGAAATCGGAGTGGGCGTCGATGTACACCAGCCCGACGCGGCCGCCGCGGTCATGTTGGAGGCGCTTCATGGCGAGCATCGAGCCGATCGCCACCGAGCAGTCCCCGCCGAGGATCAGGGGGAACTCCCCGGCGAGCATGATCGCGCCGATCCGGTCGGCCAGCCGGACCGAGTACCGGGCGATCTCCGCTGCCTGGGACACGCCGTCACCCGGCTGCCAGTCACCCGGGTCGTACCGCGGCGGCGTGAGGCAGCCCGCGTCGCGCGCCCCGAGCCGGGCCACCAGGCCGTGGTCGCGCAGCGCACCGGGCGCCTTGGCGCAGCCGGGGACCGAGGTCGGGGTGGGCGGCCGCAGGCCGAGGTTGGTGGGGGCGTCGAGAACAGCGATACGCATACCGACCGGCGTCAGAAGAGGGCGTTGGCG
>JADGGF010000303.1 GCA_019690055.1 Micromonosporaceae bacterium | reverse complement strand
TCACCGCGTCGATGCCCGACGAGCCAGGCGAGATGATCTCGATGATGAGCAGCAGATCCGCGACCGGCAGCCACACGCCGTGAGGCGGACGTGACCGCCACACGGTCAGGTCGGGGATGCGACCGCCGTCGACCGCCGACCCGGGGATCCGGATGCCGGTCGCCTGCAGCACCTGCTCCGGTGGCCAGCCGGCCCGGATGAGCCACGCGAAGAGCCGGCTGGCGATGATCGCATGCTCCGAGTCCGGAGGCGGCATGACAAAGAGAATCCCTTCCGGGCTCGTCTCGTAGCGGCGGCCGTGAGCATCGGCGGCATTCATGGCGGCGAGATCGTCGAGCCCGACCACGGCGGGCATGTGCGTTGCGACGACCTCAGCGCTCACAGCCCAGATGGTACGCGTGCGACCACGGTTACCCCCGCAACCGCACGCGTACGGTCACATCGGGCACTGTGCGCGACCGGCCGTGGAGAGGGCGGCCTTAACGGTTACTCAGCGTGATAGCGGACACAGTGGCACGAAGGCTGACCGACCCATCGAGCATCACAGCAGGCGAGTAATCTCCCAGGTGATGCGGCGTCGAGGCCGAGGTGGCTAACGCAACAACCGAGGCGCCGGCCGCAGTGAAGCCGGCGCGCCAGAGGAGGGGGCAACTCCTGTGACTGTCCGAGTGGGAATCAACGGCTTCGGCCGGATCGGCCGCAACTTCTACCGGGCTCTGCTCGAGTCCGGCGCCGACGTCGAGGTCGTTGGCGTCAACGACCTCACCGACAACGCCACGCTGGCGCACCTGCTCAAGTACGACAGCATCCTCGGCCGGTTGCCCTACGAGGTGAAGGCGACCGCCGACGAGATCACGGTCGCCGGCAAGACGTTCAAGGCGTTCGCCGAGCCGGACCCGACCAAGCTGCCGTGGGGTGACCTGGGCGCCGACATCGTCATCGAGTCGACCGGGCGGTTCACCGACGCCACCAAGGCCCGGGTGCACCTCGACCGCGGCGCCAAGAAGGTGATCATCTCGGCGCCGGCCAAGAACGAGGACGTCACCGTGGTCATGGGGGTCAACGAGGGCTCGTACGACCCGGCGAAGCACGCCATCATCTCCAACGCCTCCTGCACGACCAACTGCCTGGCCCCGATGGCCAAGGTCCTGCACGACACCTTCGGCATCGAGCGCGGTCTCATGACCACGATCCACGCCTACACCCAGGACCAGAACCTGCAGGACGGCCCGCACAAGGACCTCCGCCGGGCCCGGGCGGCGGCGTTGAACATCGCGCCGACCTCGACCGGCGCGGCGAAGGCGATCGGGCTGGTGCTGCCGGAGCTCAAGGGCAAGCTCGACGGCTACGCGCTGCGCGTGCCGGTGCCGACCGGCTCGGCGACCGACCTGACCGTGACGGTCAGCCGGGAGACCACGGCCGACGAGGTGAACGCGGCGATGAAGGCCGCGGCCGAGGGCGCGCTGCGCGGCATCCTCACCTACACCGAGGACGAGATCGTCTCCACGGACATCGTGACCGACCCGGCGTCCTGCATCTTCGACGCGGGCCTGACCAAGGTCATCGGCAACCAGGTCAAGGTCGTCGGCTGGTACGACAACGAGTGGGGCTACTCGAACCGTCTCGTTGACCTCGTGAAGTATGTAGGTGCATCGCTCTGATGCGCACGCTGGCTGATCTCCTCGCCGAGGGGGTCGCGGGTCGGCGGGTGCTCGTGCGCGCCGACCTCAACGTCCCCTTCTCCAAGACGGAACCCGGTGTCATCACCGACGACGGCCGCATTCGCGCCGTCCTGCCCACGCTGGTCGCGCTGCGCGACGCGGGGGCGCGGCTGGTGGTGATGTCCCACCTCGGGCGGCCGAAGGGTGAGCCGGACCCGAAGTACTCGCTGGCCCCGGTCGCGACCCGGCTCGGTGAGCTGCTCGGCTCGCCGGTGACCTTCGCGACCGACACGGTCGGGGAGTCGGCCCAGGCCGCGGTCGCCGGGCTGGAGAACGGCGGCGTCGTGCTGCTGGAGAACCTGCGCTTCAACCCGGGCGAGACCAGCAAGGACGAGGCCGAGCGGCGGGCCTTCGCCGAGGCGCTGGCCGCGTTCGGCGACGCCTACGTGGACGACGCCTTCGGGGCGGTGCACCGCAAGCACGCCAGCGTCTACGACGTGCCGGCGCTGCTGCCGCACTTCGCCGGCGGGCTGGTGCTGCGGGAGGTCGAGGTGCTGCGCACGCTCACCACCGACCCGCAGCGCCCGTACGTCGTGGTGCTCGGCGGGGCCAAGGTCTCGGACAAGCTCGCGGTCATCGAGGCGCTGCTGCCGAAGGTCGGCACGCTGCTCATCGGCGGTGGCATGTGCTTCACGTTCCTCAAGGCCCAGGGCCACGAGGTCGGCGCGTCGCTGCTCGAGGCCGAGATGGTCGACACCTGCCGGGACCTGCTCGAGCGGGGCGCCGGCCGGATCGTGCTGCCGACCGACATCGTGGCGGCCACCGCGTTCGCGGCCGACGCCGAGCACTCCGTGGTGCCCGCGAACGCGATTCCGGCCGACCGGATGGGTCTGGACATCGGGCCGGAGACGGTCGCCGCGTTCGCCGCGATCCTGGCCGGCGCGAAGACGGTCTTCTGGAACGGCCCGATGGGCGTCTTCGAGCTCGCGCCGTTCGCGGCCGGCACGCGGGGAGTGGCCGAGGCGATTACCAAGGTCGACGGGTTCACCGTGGTGGGCGGCGGCGACTCGGCGGCGGCCGTGAAGGCGCTGGAGATCCCCGCCGACGCGTTCAGCCACATCTCCACCGGCGGCGGCGCCTCCCTGGAGTACCTGGAGGGCAAGACCCTCCCTGGCCTCGAGGCTCTTGAGAAGTAGGGCCGCGAGAAGTAGGTGGAAGGCGACCTGAGTGGGCAATGACGAGCCGCGCCGGCCGCTCATGGCCGGCAACTGGAAGATGAACCTCAACCACCTTGAGGCGAACAAGCTCGTCCAGCACCTGGCGCACAGCCTGAGCGAGAAGGAGCTGGACCAGGTCGAGGTGGCGGTGCTGCCCTCGTTCACCAACATCCGCACGGTGCAGACGGCGGTGGACGGGGACAAGTGGAAGATCAAGTACGGCGCCCAGGACATCTCGCCCCATGAGAAGGGCGCCTACACGGGCGAGGTGTCCGGGGCGCAGTTGGCCAAGCTGGGCTGCTCGTACGTCATCGTCGGGCACTCCGAGCGGCGCCAGTACCACCACGAGACCGACGCGCTGGTCAACGCCAAGGCGAAGGCGGCGCTGGCCCATGGGATTGCACCGATCCTGTGTATCGGGGAAGGGCTGGAGATCCGTGAGGCGGGGGGGCACGTGGCCCACACGCTGGCCCAGCTGGACGCGGGTCTGGCCGGCCTCACCTCCGACCAGGTGTCGAAGGTCGTCATCGCCTACGAGCCGGTGTGGGCCATCGGTACGGGGAAGACCGCCACTCCCGAGGACGCCCAGGAAGTCATCGGGGCGATCCGGGAGCGGTTGCGCCAGACCCACCGGGGCGTGGCCGACGAGGTACGGATCCTCTACGGCGGGTCGGTGAAGGCGAACAACATCGGGCCGATCATGGCCCAGCCGGACATCGATGGAGCCCTGGTTGGCGGGGCGAGCATCGATGGTGACGAGTTCGTAAAGATCGTCCGCTACCAGACCGTCTGAACGCGTATGCGCCCGTCGTCCGGCTAGGCGTGCCGGGCGACGGGCCGCCGGCCCGTACCGGTATGCTGGCCTGCGTCGTTTCGGCTACCGGCCCCTCCGAGAGGAACCTGTACCGCCCATGCTGTGGTTTGCCTACCTTCTGGTCGCGCTGCTGATCATCACCAGCGTGCTGCTGACCTTGCTGATCCTTCTGCACCGGGGCAAGGGCGGCGGTCTGTCCAGCATGTTCGGCGGCGGCGTGTCGACCAGCCTCGCCGGCTCGTCCGTGGCTGAGAAGAACCTCGACCGGTACACCCTCGTGGTGGGCGTCATCTGGTTCGCCTGCATCGTGGCCTTCGGCTTCTGGATCAAGACCGCCACGAGCTGAGACCTCGCTGATCTATCGCCGGCAGACACGTCTGGTGCTTGCTGCGCCCGGGCCTCGGGCCTTTGGGTGCTTGGCCTTCGTTCGCCGCTCGGCCGCTGGCGCTCCCTCGCGCGGTCCAGGTCCGCGCGGCCGGGCCCGTAACTCTGGTGCTCGGGTCCCTTCGGGCGGGCCTGGGGCTCGGGGCCGAATTCACGATGTGCACTTTCGCAACCCTGGCTCCAGGCCTAAACTCCGGTGGTCGCGTGACGTCGGACACGCCGCCGTGGGCCCGGAGTATCGTCCAATGCGGGCCCCGCGGCCGCGCCACGCGCTCGTTCGGACCCGAGTGTCCTCGTGAGTCGTGACCCCAGACTTCAGGAGCGATTGCCGTGGCAGCAAGCAACGCCATTCGTGGCACGCGCGTAGGCAGCAGCGCCGTCCGGTGGGCCGAGTCGCCCTCCGACCGTACCGAGACCGTCGCCCGCAAGACGGTCGATTACTGGTGCGCGAACGGTCACCGCTCGGAGCAGACCTTCGCCGCCGACGCGGAGGTGCCGTCGATCTGGGACTGCCCGCGCTGCGGGCTGCCCGCCGGTCTGGACGCCGACAACCCGCCGCCGCGCCCTCGCATCGAGCCGTACAAGACGCACCTCGCGTACGTGAAGGAGCGCCGCACGCCCGAGGAGGCGGAGGCGATCCTGGCCGAGGCCCTGCAGCGCGTCCGCGCCCGCCGCGGCGAGTAGCCGTCCGGTAGCGCCCAGTCGGAGTGGTGGCCGGGCGGGGGCCCGCGCGAACGTCCGCAGGCGTTCGGACGACACTACCCAGCGTGACCGCCCTCCGGTCTGACCGGTCGATGTGTACGCCCTCCTTTGCTCTGCTTACTCTCACGCAACAGTCAGCGATCAGCCAATATGTAGCAACGCAAGATTTGCGATTTACGCTTGTTGGTTACGGAGAGTGAGCGACTTGTCGGGCGGTCTGCTTCGGCTCGGCTCTGGGAGGCCATCCGCCATCCCCAGCCCCGAGCTGGTTGGTGGGCGTCGTTGACGGTCCTTCGCACTTGAGCGGGGATGGGCGACGCCAGACTGACGGCCACGATGCGAGGAAATGAGCTGAGCCATGTCGGCGGCTCACGAGGGACTGGACCTACTGAACGCAGAGATCGCGCGGCACGATTGGCGGTCCGTCCGGTCCTTCCACGGCGACGGTTCGTTGCTGCCATTAGCCGTGAGGCGTCTGGTTTTGGCCGAGTCGCGCGACGCCGCGTGGCAGGCGTACTGGGGGATTGACAATGTGGCAATGGTGGATGGGCGTCTCTCACAGAGCGTGGGGCCGCTCACGCCGACGCTGCTTGTCGCCCTTGACGTTGCCGGCAGCGAGGTGTGACTGGACTTCCTGCGGGCCGCGGCGAGCAACACGCAGCTCCCAGAGGCGACTCGCGAGGACGCCCGTGAGTTCTTGAGCTTCCAGGAGAGAGCCGGCCGTCGTTGACGGTGCCGGGCCGACTCGGCCGAGCCGCCGCCCGCGTGTCCGCCGAGCCGGCAATGGTCGCCGAATGCGCGGCGATTCCGAGTCGCCGCGCAGAACGCTGGGTCGCGGGCCGATTCGACCTCGAGGATGGTCGCTCTCCGTAACCAACGACCTCGGATCGAGACCACCGTATCTATGTATATTAGCTGGTCACGGGGTGTTGCGTGGGAGTAAGCAGAGCAG
>JADGGF010000302.1 GCA_019690055.1 Micromonosporaceae bacterium | reverse complement strand
AAGGGGCGGGATCGAGCTCCGCGAACGACCGGCCCGCGATGGTGAGCTCGCGCTGGTCGTCGCGTTCCATGCGGATGCGATCCAGATCGAGGCAATAGGGGTTGGCGAGGGGGTCGGCGCACACCCGCCCGTTCCATGCGCGGTCGTGCCAGGCCACTCGTACGGTCAGGTGCCGCATCCGAGCTCCATTCCGGGGCATCCAGCGAAAGACGTCAACGGCGCAGGGGCAGCGTATCGTCTTCGTAAACAGTGTCAACAAGCGACACGCCGGGCGTCTTTGTATGATTCGGACGTGGCAGGCCCAACGGTGACCGCGGCCGAGATCGCCCGGCTGGCCGGGGTGGGTCGGGCCGCGGTCAGTCACTGGCGCAAGCGGTACCCCGACTTCCCCAGTCAGGTCGGGGGCACGGCGACCAGCCCCCGCTTCGACCTGGCCGAGGTGGAGGAGTGGTTGCGTCGCCAGGGCCGGCTCGAACCACGGTCCACTGAGGACAGGCTCTGGTGGGCGCTGGCGGCTGCGGGGGACGATCCGGTCGCGACCCTCGGCGCGCTCGGCGAGGTCCTGTCGCAGGACCGACAAGGAGCACGCGGCCGACGAACCGCGGACCGTACGGACTCGCCCCGCCTGGCCCAACTGGTGCGCGACGCGCGAGCCGTGGCGGCCGACCTCGGGGCGGCCCGGACGTTCGAGGTGTTGCGCCGGCGGCTCGCGGCCGATCCGGCGGGCCGGGGCCGGGACGTACCGGACGATCTCGCCGACCTGATGGCCGGGCTGGCGGGGGTGCGCGGTGGCTCGGTGCTTGATCCGGCGTGCGGTCTGGGCGGGTTGCTCCGCGGTGCCGTGCGGGCCGGGTGCACCGCGGCGTACGGGCAGGACCTGGACCCGGCTGCGGCTCGGCTGACGCGCGTGTGGTTGGGTCTGCATGAGACTCCGGGCGAGGTCGTGGTCGGCGACTCCCTGCGGGCCGACGCGTTCGCGGGAATTTTCGTCGATGCCGTCGTCTGTGCCCCGCCGTTCGGCCAGTCCGGCTGGGGACAGGAGGAGTTGGCGTACGACGCGCGCTGGGTCTTCGGGGTGCCGCCGCGCACCGAGCCCGAGCTGGCCTGGGTGCAGCATGCCCTGGGCCATCTGCGCCCCGGTGGCCGAGCGGTGGTGCTCATGCCGCCAGCGGCGGCGGGCCGGCGCGCCGGGCGGCGCATCCGCGCCGAGCTGCTGCGCCGGGGTGCCCTGCGGGCCGTGATCGCGCTGCCCGCCGGCGCCGCGGCCGCACACGCGGTGCCGCTGCACCTGTGGGTGCTGCGGCAGCCCGTGCCCGGGGAGCCGACCCCGACGCACGTCCTGCTCATCGACGCGAGAGGCGCGACCGGACCGGATCACACGACATCGTCTCTGGTTGATCTCCCCGTGGCGTCGATCTGCGCATGGCTCGACACCGGCGACGCCGCCGCGGTCGCCGACACGATCGGACGGGCCGTCGCGATCATCGATCTGTTGGACGACGACGTGGACGTCAGTCCCGTTCGTCACGTCTCCGGTCGCGAACTGGCCGAGGCGGCCGGGCGGCTGGCCGACGTGCGGCGGGATCTGGTGGCGTTGCTCGCCGACCTGTCCGGCCTTGTCCCCAATTTCGCCGTGAACGGGAATGGTGATGGCGCGCCCGTGACGACCGTGGCGGAGCTCGCGCGGACCGGAGGTTTGCAGGTTCTGGGGCCCATTCGCGCCGGTCGTGACGAATCCACCGACCATCCGGCGACGACGGCGCAGCCCGCGATGACCGCGAAGCCCGTTATGACCGTGAAGAACGTCCTGACCGGGACGCCGCCTGTCCCGGTCGAGATGCCGGTCCTTCCGGAGATTGAGGTTCGTGAGGGTGACGTGATCGTCCCGGTGACGGCCCGGCACCTGGTCGCCCGGGTCGTCGGGCCGGACGAGGTCGCTGTTCTGGGGCCCAATCTCGTCGTGCTGCGTCCGGCCGAGGGCGTGCTCGACCCGTGGTTCCTGGCCGGTCAGCTGTCGACCTCGGCGAACGGTCACCGTCAGGCCAGCAGTCTCGCTGGTGTCGTCCGCTTCGATCCTCGACGAGCCCAGGTGGCCCGATTGCCATACGAGCAGCAACGCCCCTATGGTGATGCTTTTCGCCGGCTTGCCCTGTTCAGTGGCGCACTCCGGCGGGTCGGCGCCCTCGGCGACGACCTGGTCCGCGTGGCCACCGACGCGCTGGCGGCCGGTGCGATCCAATTCGACGATCCGGCCGGGACACGACCCCTCCGATTGCCGTCCACGAGGCGTTCCCGTCATAGATTTCCCGTGAATTGATTTTTCGTGAATCGCGACACCCAACGCAGGCGAGAGGAGCGACCGTGACGACAGCCACGCCGGAGGCGCCCAAGATCGGTGACCTTGTCGCCGTGCGCGGCCAGCGCTGGGTCGTGGGCGACGTCCGAGCGGGCGAGCCGACGGATGGGCGCCGGCCGAGCCACCTTGTCTCGCTCCAGAGTGTCGAAGATGGCCGATACGGCCAGACGCTGGACGTGATCTGGGAGGTCGAGCGGGGCCGGCGGGTGCTGCCCAGCGGCGCGCTGCCCGAGGTGACCGAGCACGGGTTCGACCCGCCGGAGCGGCTGGCCGCCTTCCTCGACGCGGTGCGGTGGTCAGCGGTGACCTCGGCCGAGGTGAGCACGCTGCAGGCACCGTTCCGATCCGGGGTCGCGGTCGAGAGCTACCAGTTGGAGCCGGTCGCCCGGGCCGTGAACGCGCCGCGGGTCAATCTGCTGCTGGCCGACGACGTCGGTCTGGGCAAGACGATCGAGGCGGGCCTCGTGGCGCAGGAGCTGATCCTGCGGCACCGGGCCAAACGGGTGATGATCATTTGCCCGGCCGGGCTGACGATCAAGTGGCGGGACGAGATGGCCGAGCGGTTCGGCCTGGAGTTCACCATCATCGATACGGAGCGGTGCAACACCGTGCGCCGGACGTACGGTCTCGGGGCGAACCCGTTCCAGGTGTATCCGTTGTCGATCGTGAGCCTGCCCTGGCTGCGGGGGCAGAAGGCCCAGCGCCTGCTCGACGAGGTGCTGCCGCCGGAGCCGACCCTGCCGCGGCCGTTCGACCTGCTGATCCTGGACGAGGCGCACCACGTGGCGCCGGCCGCTCCCCGGCAGGTGTACACAGTGGACTCGCAGCAGACCAAGCTGATTCGGCGTATCGCGCCCCACTTCACCCACCGGCTCTTCCTCTCCGCGACTCCCCACAACGGGCACGAGACGTCGTTCCAGGCGCTACTGGAGATCCTCGACAACCAGCGGTTCGTCCGCGGCGTCAAGCCCGACCGGGCGGCCGTGCGCGACATCGTCGTCCGGCGGCTCAAGCGGGACATCGTTGACCCCGATGGCACCCCGCGCTTCCCGCCCCGGCAGACGCGGGCCATTCCGGTGCTCTACCCCGAGTCGGAGCGCGAGATCCACGATCTGCTCAAGGAGTTCACGGCGCTGCGCCGCAGGCGGCTGGTGAACGAGCGGGGGCACCGGGCGACCGACCTGGTGACCCTGCTGCTGAAGAAGCGGCTCTTTTCCAGCCCGGCCGCCTTTGCCCACACGATCGACATCTATCTCGAGACGCTGCGCGCCCGGGGTGCGGCCCCGGCGGCGCCGCCTGGGGACGACGTGCCGGAGTGGCTGCAGGATTTCCTCGATGACACGGCGACGCTGGATGACGAGCAGCTCGCCGACGTCGAGGACGACGCGTTCGCCCGGGTCCGTTCGATGCAGCCGGACGCCACCGCCGAGGAGATCGCCCTGCTGGAGCGGATGCACCGGTGGGCGGTGACGCACGAGGCACGCCCCGATGCGAAGGCGACCGAGTTGATCAAGTACCTGCGGGCGACGTGCGTCCCCGACGGACAGACCTGGACCAACGAGCGGGTCGTGGTCTTCACCGAGTACCGCGACACGCAGCGCTGGCTGGCCGAGCTGCTGCGCCAGGAAGGGCTGGCCGGAGACCGGCTCGCGTTGCTCCACGGTGGACTGTCTACCGAGGAGCGCGAGCAGCTCCGCCTGGCGTTCCAGGCGGACCCGAAGGAGCACCCGGTGCGGATCCTGCTCGCCACCGACGCGGCCGGCGAGGGCATCGACCTGCAGCGCTACTGCCATCGGCTGGTCAACTACGACATCCCGTTCAACCCGAACAAGCTGGAGCAGCGCATCGGCCGGATCGACCGGTACGGCCAGCGCACGAGCCCGGAGATCTACCACTTCGTCGGTACCGGCTGGGAGCACGCGGTCGACTCCTACGAGGCCGACCTGGAGTTCCTGGCCCGGGTCGCCACGAAAGTGGCCCAGGTGGAGGAGGACCTCGGCTCGGTGAACGCCGTGCTGGCCGAGCAGATCCAGCGCCGGATGCGCGGCGAGCTGGTGAGTTCCCGGGTGATCGACGAGGCGGTGGCGGCCACGCCAGCGCCGGACCTGCCGACCGAGACGAACGTCCGCGAGCAGGTGCGCAAGCTGCGGGATCGGCTCGATGAGACGGTGGCGAATCTTGGCATCACGCCCGCCGCGGTCAAGCGGGTGGTGGACGTGGCGCTGGATCTGGCCCGACAGCAGCCGCTGCGCAAGCACATCGATGACAAGCACGCGGCAGACGGGCTGTGGGCCGTGCCCCCGTTGACCGGCTCCTGGCAGCGGGCCACGGTTGGCCTGACCGACAAGCTGCACCGCGGCGACGGGCCGCCCCGGCAGCTGCCGATCACGTTCGACCCGGAGGTGGCGAAGGGCCGGGAGGAGGATGTGGTCCTCGCCCACCTCAACCACCCCTTGGTCAGCATGTCCACCCGGGTGCTGCGGGCTGCCGTGTCCAACGGCGCCGTGGGCCTGCACCGGGTCGCGGCCGTGGTCCACGACGCACCCGAGATGGAGGAGGACGTCCTCGTCGCCGCGTACGCCCGCTTCGTGGTCGTGGGCGCCGATGGCGTCCGGCTGCACGAGGAGGTGCTGCAGGCCGGTGGGTGGCTGCCGGCGGCGGGGCGGTTCCGCCGGCTCGAGAACCGGGGCACGCTGACCAAGCTGCTCGATGACGCCCTGCGCACCGGCCGGCCGGCGCCCCCGACGGTGCAGGCCCGGCTGGCGCAGCGCTGGGCGGGCGCGGCCGACAACCTGCAACTCGCGCTCGATGTCCGGACGAAAGAACGGCGCGAGAAGCTGGCCCGCCTGCTGGAGCAGCGCCGGGAGGCCGAGGAGAAGCGACTCGTGGCCAACATCGAGCAGTTTAAGCAGACGCTGCGCGCGGCCCTCGCCGTGGACCAGGCCGAGGAGGAGCTGGCCCTGATCAGTAAGGCCGAGGCGAAGCGCATGACGATGTCCCGCTTCGAGCTCGAGCAGTACCGCCGCGACCGCGAGGCCTGGCAGCGGCGCGAGGCCACTCTGGACGAGGAGAAGGAGCGCGAGCTCGCGGCGATCGCCCACCGCTACCGCGACCAGCAGGACCACCGGTTCCCGGTCGCGGTCGTCTTCGTCGTGTCCAGCCGGGAGGCCACCCGATGACCCGTTCCACCCCGAGCGGCGCCGCCCACCACCGCGAATGGCTCGGCCTGGTCAAGACCAGCGGACCGTTTCTGAGCCTGCCCGTGCTGCGCCGGGTCTGGCCGACCCTGGACGGGATCGACAGAGACACGGTGCAGCGGCTGCGCGTGGCCCATGCCGCCTGGCTCGACGACCAGGCGGACGGGCAGCGCGCCTGG
>JADGGF010000301.1 GCA_019690055.1 Micromonosporaceae bacterium | reverse complement strand
CGGATACCTCGCCCACGCCACCGGCTGAACCCGCACCCAAACGCGCACCGCACCCGAAACCGGAGCCGACATCGACGCCGGAACCTCAGCCGGAATCGAGACGGACGACGGCATCCCCCACGTCCAGCGCCGAGGACGACCCCATCCCCTTCTAGCCTCGGCCCAGCCGCGCCCGGCCAACGTTGCGTTAGCGCGAGGCACGAAGACCTCCGAGTCGAGTGCGGTGACGTTCAGCAGACCCGCACTCACCCGGAGGTCTTCACTCCTCGTGAATCACCACGACGTGTCGCGGTCACCAACCTCTGTCGGTAGGACACTGAGGTTTCCAGATTGACCGACACGACATGGTTCCCCTGAGGCCAGACACCGCGTCCGTCGACTGGGCTGGCCGGCGTTGCTCAGCGGAACCGTCGACCCTCGTCGTGGCGGTACGCCAGCACGGCCAACCCGGCCAGGGCCACGGTCCAGACACCGAGCATGACCAGCGACCGAGGGTCCGGCGAGTAGTCGGCCACCGCCGCCCACATGAGTTCGACGGCGCCCCGCGTCGGCAGGTAGGGCGCCACCGCCTGCACGATCCCCGGCGGGTTGATCGGCGACGACATGAGCCCGCCGAAGAACGCCAGCGGGAAGAAGAGCACCTGCGCCACCGCGAGCGCCGCCTTCATCGGCAGCCCGTACCCGACGACCAGACCCATGAGCGTGAACGGGACCGCCGCGACGACCACCGCTCCGGCGCCGAGCAGCAGGCCGACCGGGGTGGTGGACGCGTCGGTCAGCAACGCCGCGATTACCACGACGGGCAACAGCGACGCCACGGTCATCACCAGGCCGACGATGATCCGCCCGGCGAAACGCGGCCCAGGACCCGCCGGCAGGGTGCGGGTGTAGGCGTCCCAGGGCAGGGCGCGGTCGGCGGCCACCCCGACCCCGTGCCCGAACAGGTTGCTTGTCATGACCGCGAAGGTCACCATCGACGCGGTTGCGTACGTGGCGGCGACCGGATCGTCACTGGCGAACGGCACCACGAAGAAGAGCATTGCGGCGGCCGGGAAGAACAGGGTCCCGATCAGGGCCACCGGGACGCGTACGGTCTCCAGCAGCAGGAACCGGGCGTGGGTCAGCGTCAGCGCGCTCATGCGTTCGCTCCTGTCAGCGGCTGGTCGGAGGTCGGCTTGCGGGTGGTGAGGTGGAGGAACGCTTCCTCCAATGTGGTCGGTCGGACGGCCAGGTCGCGGAAGGCGACCCCGGACCGGACGAGGGCCCGGACGAGTTCGTCGGCGTCCGGCGTCAGCAGGTGCACCCGGCCGTCGGCCTCGGACATGGCGACCACGCCGGGCAGCGGCGGCAGCGGCATGGCGGCCATGGTCACCCGGTGCACGCCGACGAGCCCGCGGACCGCGTCAACGGTGTCGTCGGCCAGAACACGACCGTTGTCGATCACCACGACCCGTTGGGCCAGCGCCTCGACCTCGTCCAGGTAGTGGCTGGTCAGCAGGACCGTGCCGCCCTCAGCGTGGAAGGCCCGGATGGCATCCCACAGCACGTGCCGTATCTCGACGTCGAGACCGGTCGTGGGCTCGTCGAGAAAGACCAGCCGGGGCCGGCCGACAAAGGCGAGCGCGACCGCGAGGCGGCGCTGCTGGCCGCCGGAAAGGCCGCCGGTCTGCCGGCGGGCCAGGTTCTCCAGGCCGAAGCGGGCCAGCACCTCGTCCCGCGGCAGCGGGTCGGGGTAGTGCCGGGCCACGTAGTCGATGCACTCCCCCACCCGCAGAGTGGGCACCAGGCCGGTCTCCTGTGGGGTCACGCCGATCTGGCGCCGGCTGGCCGGATCGAGCGGGGAACCGCCGAAGAGCTCCACCGTGCCTGAGGTCGGCCGGCGCAGGCCGACCAGCAGCTTGAGCAGCGTCGACTTACCGGCTCCATTCGGGCCCAGCACGCCGACCACCTCGCCCGCCCGGATCGACAGGTCGACGCCGTCCAGCGCCACCGTGTCGCCGTATCGACGGGTCACGTTGCGCATCTGCGCCAGAATCATTTCTCCTCCGTCAATGAGAGCAGGGCCTTCACCGCCGCCGTGTACTCCTCGAAGGCGAGGCGGCCCCGGCGGGTCAGGCCGAGCAGCGTGGTGGGGGTGCGGCCCTGGTGGGTCTTCACCACCTCGATATATCCAGCTTCTTCGAGTTTACGAAGGTGAATAGAGAGATTGCCGGCGGTCATGCCGAGCAGCTCCTGCAGGCGCGGGAAGGCCAAGCGGTCCCCCTCGCGCAGCACCGACAGCGCCACCATGACCCGCAGCCGGGCCTGGGCGTGGATCACCGGGTCCAGTTCGTGGTCCGGGGTGGGCGCGCCACCCCGGGTGGGTTCCTCGCTCATCAGCACTGACCCCGCCGCCACCGCAGCCATTCGACGAACCCGGCCGTGAGCATGCCGCCGCCCCCAGCGAGGCTGATGGCCAGTGAGTGCCACCCGGGACCCGCGAGGAAGCCGCCGATGTTGACCAGCGTGATCCAGACACCGAGTGTGAACATCTCGCGGGACTGCCAGGTCGCCGCTCCCGCGATGTACAGCACGCCGACCACCGCGACCGACAGCCCGGACCAGAGCAGGCTGGCCTCCGCGTCCGGCAGCAGGTCGGCGAAGCGGGACGCGATGACCACCACCCCGGCGAACGCGGCGGCCCAGCTCACGCCGTACCGAAGGCCCTGTATCGACGAGACACCCCGCACGTGCCGCCCCGCCCTCATCCCGGCCGAACCGGAGATCACGAAGGCCGCGACCAGCAGGACGTACAGCACCAGAAGTGGAAGCAGCTCCGGCATCGCGAGCAGCACGCGACCGTCCGGACCGAAGCGCAGGAACAGCAGACCGAACCCGACCAGCCAGGCCACGCCCCACGGCCCGTACGTCAGCCGAGGGTCAGGCTGGAAGTCGCGCTGCGCCGCCGCCCGCCCCGCCTCGATGAGGCGCAGCGTCTCCGCCGGGCTGGCCGGAGCCCGCTCGTCCGGGTCGTGGTCCACCAGGGCACCTCCGTCACGACAAAGAACTTTGCGATGCAAAGCCAAAGTACTTTGAATCGCAAACCTCGTCAAGTCGAAGGCCTGCCGCGGAGCGTCAACCCCGGGTCACGTCGAGGTCAGAATACAGGAGTTTCGATAGATAGAAGTTAATTACCTCAATGGCGAGACGTCGTGCAGCGCGGCGGGTTGCTTGCCGGTGGTGATCTGCTCGGCGAGCAGCCGTCCGGTGATCGGGCCCTGGGTGAGCCCCCACATGCCGTGGCCACCGGCGACGTAAACGCCGGGCGTACGGGTGGCCCCGATGATGGGGCGACCGTCCGTGGTGACCGGGCGCGGCCCCACCCATTCGTCGGTGCGCTGGTCCCACGCCACGCCGTCCAGCAGCGGACGGGCCGAGGCGACGATGGCGTCGAGCCGGGCCGGCACGAGTGGCGCGTCCGGACCACGGAACTCCATCGTGCCGGCGACCCGCAGGGCGCCCTGGTAGGGCGTGCAGGCCACCCTCACCTCGGGCAGGTAGATCGGTCCCGGCACCGGCCGCTGCACCGGCACCGTGAACGAGTACCCGCGGCCGGCCTGCACCGGCATCCGGACGCCGTGCGGAGCAGCCAGGCGGGACACCCACGCTCCGGCGGCCAGCACCGCGACGTCCGCCGTGAGGGCCGAGCCGTCCTCGGTCCGGACCAGCACCCCGGCGCCGTGGGCGCGCACTGCGGTGACCGTACGTTGGTCGATCACGGCGCCGCGCGCCACCACCGCCCGGCCGAGCGCGTCAACGAAGCGACCAGGATCAACGTATCGCTGCTGATTGATACGTACGCCCACGGTGAGCGCGGGCCCCGCGAGCGGAATGTGCTCGCGCAGTTCGTCGCCGGTGAGCACGGTGTGGTCCACGGGCTGGCCGGCGTCGGCGAGCCGCCGCAGCTCGGCGAGCAGGCCCTCCGCCTGGTGCCGACCGACGAACGCGGCCGTGATCGGCGCCGCCACCGTCTCGGCCGCCACGCCGCCTGCGGTAAGAACGTCAAATGCCTCGATGCAATCCTCGCTGAGGGGCCGGTTGGCGTGCACGGCCCGGGTCCAGGACGACCAGCGGCAGTTCGCGGCGAAGCGGAGCAGGAACGACCACAGCGACGGGTCCGCGGTCACCGGGATGTGCAGCGGCGCCGCCGGGTTCAGCAGCGAGCGCAGCCCGTAGCGCAGCACGCTCGGCTCGTTGAGCGGAATCGTGAGGCCCGGCGAGATCCAGCCCGCGTTGCCCCAGGACGCCCCGGCGGCCACCCCGGTGCGGTCGACCACGGTGACCTCGACACCGTGCTCCTGGAGGAACCACGCCGTCGACAGCCCGACGATGCCCGCCCCGACCACGATCGCCGACCGCGGGCTACCGATCCGTTCCCCGCTCATACCGGCACCTCCTCACCGCGCCCTGCGACTCACCGGCTGCCAGCATCGTCTACGAAGCCGGGTCCCGGGGTGTGCCGGTTCGACAACCGTACGGGCCGAGGTTGTACTACTGGGACTGCCGGTTCGCCGGTGACGGTTCGTCGGCGGCCAGTTCGATCATCATGGCCAGCCGCCGGCCGGGGTCCTGCAGGTCGAGGCTCGTCGTCGTCGCCATCTTGCGGAGCCGGTTACGCACGGTGTTCTCGTGCACGCCGAGCTGCGCGGCGGCCACGGCCGGGTCGCCCTGGGCCTCGAGCCACGCCCGCAGCGTCGGGACGTACTGGGTTCCGTGCTCCCGGTCGTGGCGGCGCAGCTCGGCGATCGGACCGCGGGCCGGTGCCCGGCCGGTCCGCGCCGCGGTCCGGAGCCGCTGCAGCAGAATGTCGTGCCACGCCTCGTCGTAGACCGGGGGCGGGGCGTCCGCCGGGCGACGCTCGTGCAGGGCAAGACACTCGTCGGCCTCCTGCCGCGCGGCGGGCAGCTCGGTCATGGCCGCGGCGGCGCTGATCCCGGCGGCCAACACCATCGACGGGGGCAACGCCGCGGCCAACGCCTCCGTCCAGCGCCGCGCCGCGGCCGCCGGCTCGCCGGGGAGCAGCGTGTAGACGGTGGTGCCGTCCAGACCGCTGCGTCCCGGCCGCGACCAGCCGAACCCCGTGGTCGCCCGTTCGAATGTCAGCAGCAGCGCCGCCTGCCGCTCGCCCCGCGGCCGCACCGCGATCACCCGCATCGGACCCGGCGGCAGCCCGAGCCGACTCATGATCGTGGCCGCGTCGGCCGTTCCCGCCAGCAGCTGCGTCACGAGGTCCGACTCGATCTGCCGCTCCAGGTCCGCGCTCACCCGGGAGCGCAGCAGGTGCAGCGCCACCGTGCGGGCCGCGTCCAGCAGGGCCTGGCGCCGGGGCTCGTCCAACGGGGCGGCGGCGGTCACCCACACCGAGCCGAGCAGCTCGCGCCCGGCCCGGACGGCCGCGACCATCCGCCCGGTCAGCCCGTGCTCGGCGTCCTCGGGGATGAACAGCGGCTCGTCCGAGGCGGCGAGGTGGGCGAACACGCCGGTGTCCTGGAACAGCCGGCGCAACGTCTCGGGCGCCTGCCGCCCCAGGATCGTCTCCACGCGGGCCCGGTCGGCGTGCTGCTGCAGGCCCGAATAGGCCAGGATTCGGGACTGGGGATCCTCGATGGTCACCGCGCCGCCGATGGCCGCGGCCACGCTGTCGGCCAGCGAGAACAGGTCGGTCGGACCCCGCCCCGACTCGGTCTCCCGCCCTTCCAACACGAGGCCGAACTC
>JADGGF010000300.1 GCA_019690055.1 Micromonosporaceae bacterium | reverse complement strand
GCCAGGGGGCGCGGAAGGGGGCGCGGCGGGACGGTCGTAGTCATCGGATGGACTCCTGGGCGCGAAACTGGCGAATGTTGAAGGCCATCACCGGAATGATGGCGAGCAGCAGGACCACCGCGACTGCGCTCGCACGGCCGAAGTCATTGAACGACATCTGCTTGATCATCAGGTTCGCGATGACCTCGGTGTCGTAGTTGCCGTTCGTCAGCGTGTAGACGATGTCGAAGGTCTTCAGCGAAGTGATGACCATCGTGGTGCTGACCACGGCCAGGGTCGGGCCGAGCAGCGGGAACGTGACCTTACGGAAGATCTGCCACTCACCCGCGCCGTCGAGCCGGGCCGCCTCCAACAGCTCGGGGTCGATGCCCTTCACCGCCGCCGAAATGATCACCATGGCGAAGCCGGTCCACATCCAGATCATGATGGCGATCAGGGCAAAGGTGCTCACGCCGAACGTCGGCGACTGCAACCAGGCGACCGGGTTGATTCCGACTGCACCGATGGCGGCGTTGAGCGTGCCGGTCTGCGGCTGGCCCGGCGGCCGGAAGTCGTACATGAACTTCCAGATGACGCCGGCGGCCACCATGCTGATCGCCAACGGCAGGAAGATGATGCTCTTCGCCCACGCCTCGTAACGCACCCGGTCGACGAGGACCGCGATGACCAGACCGAGCCCGACGGTGAAGACCGTCAACATGACCAGCCACAGTGCGTTGTTCAGCAGGGCTTGCACGGCCGCATCGTTGGTGAAGAACCACTTGTAGTTGGCCAGCCCGACCCACTCGGGGTTCCGCACGTTGCGGCTCTGGAAGCTGCGGATGATCGTGCCGATCGTGGGATAGATGAGGAAGAACCCGAGGAAGCCCAGGGCGGGTCCGAGCCAGAACCACGGCCGGACCCGCTTCTGCCACTTCGGGGGCACCAGCGTGACGATCCGCTCGGTGAGCCAGATATAGCCGACCAGGACGGCCGGTACCCCCACCACCACCTCAAGGGCAGTGAGTAGTTGTGAGTCCATCGATACCTCCCGAGCGGGACGGCGGTTTCGTGGAGGATGGTGATTCGGGATCTTGGAAGCCCGTCCCCTCGGTGGAGGGTCCGGACTTCCAAGATCCCCGAGGCAGAGTTACCGGTCAGGACGCGTAGGCGTCGGCCTGCACCTTGTCCAGATCAGCCAGAACCTCGTCGAGCGAGGCGCTGCCGCTCGTGAGGGCGACCATGCCGCGCCAGAACGCGTCGTTCATCGCCTGCGGCATGAGGTCCGACGCGTCGAAGACGAACGACTTCGCCTCCGTGAGGATCTGCGCCGAGCGGGCGCTGATGTCGTCGGGGTAGCTATTGGCGTTCTTGTTCGCCGACAGAGCGCCGCCGCGCTTGACCCAGATGTCCTGCGCCTCCGCGGTCACCAGGTACCGCATCAGCGAACGGGCGGCCGGGGTGTCGTTGAACATGCCGAACAGGTCGCCCGCGCCCTCGACGGCGCCCGCGTACTGCGGGTTGATGTCCGGGAACGGGAAGAAGTTGTAGTCGGTACCCGCCGTCGCGTTCTTGAACCCACCGAGGCCGGTGATGAAGCTGGCCTGGTGGTGGAAGACGCAACCCGGCGGGTTGGCGAAGAGCGGGTCACCGGCGGTCTCGAAGTTCGTCGCCGCTGCGGTCTGACGCCCGCCGTACGTCTTGCCGAGCACATCGTTGACGTAGATCTCGAAGGCCTCGCGGATGCGCGGGTCGCTCCACTTGACCTCACCCCGGTACCACTGCGTGTAGACGTCGGGTCCGGCGGTACGCAGCACCAGGTCCTCGATCCAGTCGGTCGCCGGCCAGCCCGAGGCGGCACCCGACTCGATGCCCACGCACCACAGCGCCTCGGCGGTGCCCTTGTTCGCCTCGCCCTGCTGGAGCAGTTCGTCCCAGGTGGAGGGCGGCGTGCTGCTGTAGTCGTGCAGCGACGGGTTGTACCAGATCAGGCCCTTGACGGCGGCCTTGATGAACACCCCGTAGATCTGGCCGTCCGACCCCTTGCCGAGTTCGACCAGGGCCGGCGCGGTGTCGGCGGTGTACGTGTCGATGTCGAGCACATCGTTCAGCGGAACAAGGGCGCCCGCCTCGGCGAACTCGACCAGCTGGCCCGGCCCGGGCAGGCCCGCGAGGTCGGGCAGGCGCCCGGCCGCGACACCGGTGGAGAGCACGGTGTTGAGGTCACGGGTACCGACATACTTGACCTTCGCGCCGGTCTGCTCCTCCCACGGCTTGACCATCGCCAGGAAGGCTTCCTGCTCGTCACCGCCCCACGTGCCGATGACGGTGACCTCGTCTCCGCGAATGTCGCCGTCGTCCTTGTTGCCCGGCTCCGAGCTGCAACCGGCCACCACCAGACCGAGGGCGGCCAGCGGAACCAGGCCTCGCATCAAACGACTCATAGATCGAACTCCCCTTGTCGGGCTGTCATGGCGTCGAAACGCGCCTCGCTCGGGAGTTTCGCGGGCCGACCCTGTCGTTCACCAGTAGCGCGGCAAGGACGTAACTGAGCTGCATACGTGCTCACAGGATTCGCCGGTGACGGCGGCCGTACGGCCACGGGGTGCGGAACCGGTGAGGACCCTCACACGATCGGGGCCCGAACCCCGCTCCGGCCTCAGGCACCCCCGGGGTCGGTGAGCGTTCCGTCACCAAATCGCAACAAAACGCGGTGAGGTTCCGCCGGGTCTCACTAGAGACCCTATCGGCGGTACTCGAGCGCGACCGACCGTCGCCGCCCGCCCAGCCGCCGCCAGCCCGGCGACCACAGCGGACGCGAACGCGGGGGTGGAGGCCGCCCGGACCCGGGCCCACAGCGCCGTGGCCCGCCGAGACGCGCCCGAGCTTGGCGCCGCTGGGCTACGCTGGCGGAGTGTCTACTGTGGAGGACCAGCGGCTGGTCGGGGCGGTGGACGTGCACTACCCGGCCGACGGGGGTGCGCGGGCGGCGCTCGTCCTCGCCGACGACCCGACCTACGCCCGGATCGTCGGCGAGCGGGTGGAGTGGCTCGACACCGTGGCGGCGTACCAGCCGGGCAGCTTCTACACCCGCGAGCTCCCGGCGATCCAGGCCGTGCTCGCCGGAGCGCCACCACTTCGCCTGCTCGTGGTCGACGGTTACTGCGACCTCGACCCGGCCGGCCGCCCCGGACTCGGCCGCCACGTGCACCAGGCCATCGGCATCCCGGTGATCGGCGTCGCGAAGACGTCCTTCCACACGGCCAGCCACGCCGCGGCGGTCCGGCGGGGCGCCGCGACGAAACCGCTCTTCGTGACGGCGTGCGGGTTGACCATTGCGGAAGCGGCCCGCATAGTGACATCGATGGCCGGGCCGTACCGGCTCCCCGACGCCCTGCGCCGGGCCGACGCCCTCGCCCGCCGTGGCACCATCCCGGCCCCGTAGAACCGGACAGCCTCCGCCGACAACGGCCGCCATCAGGTGGTCAGCCGACAACGGCCGGCATCAGGCGGTCAGCCGAAGAGGGCAGTCGTGTACGCGTTGGCGAACGTGCCGGTCGGGTCGAGGCGCTGGCGCAGGGCCGCGAAGTCGCCGGCGCGCGGGTAGCGGGCCACGACCGAGGCCGGGTCGGCGCGCCACACCTTGCCCCAGTGGGGCCGCGCCCCCAGCGGCAGCAGCACCTCCTCGATGAGGTCGACCACGGGCAGCACCGCGGCGGCGTCGCGGATCCAGGTGAAGTGGAACCCGACCGAGTCGCGGCCGTACGCCGGACTCAGCCACAACTCGTCGGCGGCGATCGTGCGGATCTCGGCGATGTGCAGTACCGGGGCTACGCGGGCGGCGATGCCCCGCAGGGCGGCGAGCGCGGCCGGGGCGTCCGCCCGGGCGACGAAGTACTCCGACTGGAGCTCGTCGCCGGCGCTGGGCACGAGATCGGGCCGGAAGTGCGGTAGGCGTTCATGCCAGGGCCCGGGCACGCCCAGCTGCGGGGTGCAGGCCACCGGATCGACCCCGGGCACGGGGTGCACCGGCGCGTCGGCGGCCCGGCCGCCCGCCCACGTGGGCGTAGGCATGTCCATTCGCCGCTTGAGCCACACCCGGGCGGTTCCGCTGGCGTAGTCGGTGAAGGCGCTCACCGAGTACGCGGCCCCGAACACCTCGTCCCACGCGCCGGCGATGGCGTCCAGCGGGACGTCGAGCCGCACCTCCTGGGCGACGGTGAACGATGGTTCGATGCGGAGGGTGAGCTGGGTGACGACGCCGAGCGCACCGAGCGACACCACGGCGCCCGGAAAGTCGGCGTCCCCGACCGACAGGCGCCGCACCTCACCCGAGGCATCGACGAACTCCACACCCACGACCGCGTCGGCGAGGGTCCGCGTGCGGTCGCCCGAGCCGTGCGTGCCGGTCGCCACCGCGCCGGCCACGGTGATGTGCGGGAGCGAGGCCAGGTTCGCCAGCGCGTAGCCGGCCCGGTGCAGCTCGGCCGCGACCTCGGCGTACCGCGCGCCGGCCGGCACCGTCGCGGTCGCGCTCGACTCATCGATCCTGATCGACATCGGCAGGCGGTCCAGCCGGATGAGGGTGCCGGTCGTGTCGGCCAGCGCATTGAACGAGTGACCGGTACCGAGGACCCGCACCCGGTCGCTGGACACCACCAGGTCCCGCAGTTCGTCCAGCGAGGCCGGCTGCGCCAGCCGTACGGCCTGGAACTCGATGTTGCCGGCCCAGTTCAGGAGTCTCGGGGACATGACCGGCATCGTAGGTGGTGGCGCGGGCCGCCCGCGTGCGGCCTCACCCGGCCGACGGTGGATCGGTGACCGGCGATACCCCGGCCTGGCGGCCGCGGAGTCGCTCCCGGAGCAGGGTTTCGGTGACCCCCGGCGGCTGCCCGTTGGCGTCCAGCCACAGTGGACGGTTAGCCGGCACGTCACCCTCGGCGCCGAACACGAAGCCAGTGCCAGGCTCCCCTGCAGTGAGCCGCTCGCCCGACGACAGCAGGATGAGCCACTGGCCGTCGGCCGCGCGCCAGAGCGCCAGGTCGTCCTTCTTGTCGCCGTCGTAGTCGCCGACCACGGGCACGTCACCGGCGACGCCGACCGCGATCGGCGCGGCCGGCGTACCGCCGGAGTCGACCAGCAGCCAGACGCCCAGATGTGGCCGCCACACGCTGAACTCGGCCTTGCCGTCGCCGTCGAAGTCACCCGCCACCGGGATGTCGCCCTCGGCGCCGAGCCGTACCTCGGGCAGCTGGGCGTCCGGCACGGACGGCCGTACGGTCCACTGGCCGTCGGCCGGACGCCACACCGCCGGGTCGGCCTTGCCGTCGCCGTCGTAGTCGGCCACCACCGGCAGGTCGCCGGCCTGACCCAACACGACCGGGTCCGCGGCGTTCTCGGCGCCGTCGCCGGCGTGGACGAGCCATTGACCGCTGTACGGCCGCCACACCGCCGGCTCGGCCCGGCCGTCGCCGTCGTAGTCGGCCGGCACCGGGAGATCGCCGGGCTCACCCAGCGCGACGTCGCCGACCGGTGCCCCGGAAGAGGTCTGGATCAGCCACCGGCCGTCCGACGGTCGCCACACCGCGAGGTCGTCGCGGCCGTCACCGTCGTAGTCCGCCACCACCGGTACGTCACCGGCCTCGCCGAGCGCGACCGGCCCCGACTCCTCGCCGCTGGCGAGGCTCGCGTACCACTGGCCCTCGCTCGGGCGCCAGACCACGCGATCGGTCCGGCCGTCGCCGTCGAGGTCGACCCGCCCGGTGGTTGGGGGCGGTGGGGG
>JADGGF010000009.1 GCA_019690055.1 Micromonosporaceae bacterium | reverse complement strand
CCAGAAGCAAACGATGGGAACCGGAACACGAATCGAAACGAGTTCCTGCATTCCCGAAGTCATCCCCAACCAACCCCGAGGACGACACGATCCCCTTCTAGCCTCCGCAATCCCCCTGGCTCCGGCTCGGATTCGCGGGCGTCGGGGATTCCAGCACCGTCGACATCGGACGGTGGCTCAGGAGAGACGGGCGATCTCCACGGTCACGCCGAGTTCGGTGGCGGGCGCCCCGTGGTAGACCCCCTTGAGGAGCGTCACGTCCGTGTAGTCGCGCCCCCGGGCGACGATGACGTGCCGGTTGTCCACCGGCGTGCCGTTCGTGGGGTCGTAGCCGATCCAGGCGCCCGTCCACCGCTCGACCCACGCGTGCGACTGCCCCGCGACGGTGTCCCCGATCTCGGCTTGCGTCCGCGGTTCGCCCGGCGCGCGGATGGTGACCGTCGTGCTGCCGTCGGGGGCCGGTCAGGCGGGCTCGGCCAGCGTCCAGGCCCGCTTGCTGGTCCGCCGGTCAGCCGGGGTCAGGTGCGCGCGTGTCCAGCCCGTGACCGTACGACCATCTCCGTCGATGCTCGCCGTCGCCACCTGGCCGTCGGCGAGATCGGCACATTCCCGAAGTTGCGGATACCGACGCACCAGGTCGCCGAGGAAGGCCAGGCACAGGTCGTCAGCATTGTGCCCGCGTTCGTCCAGAATGTCGTAGCCGCCCTGATCGAAGGCGACCGTGGCCACCGGCCGGGAGCCATCGAGCACCGAGCGGGTGGTGAGCGCCCAGGCGTCCGGACCGACCGGGAACGGGAACTTGTCCCCGAACTCACCGACCAACCGCCAGGCTCCCTCCGGATGCTCGGCCACCGGGAGCCATGCGAAGGCCTGCCGAGCCCGGCTGCTCGGCGTCGCCTCGTCCTCCCAGGGCCAGCGGCCGTTGCGGGCCGGCCAGACGAGCTGGCGGAACGGCACCGCCACGCCCCGGTAGAAACTGAGCGCGGTACCGAACAGCGCCCGGTACCAGGACGGGTGCACGTTTCGTACCTGCGTCTCGAAGCCCTCGATCACGCCGTCGAACGGCGTCTCGGGTTCCGGCCAGCCCTTGTCGCGGCCCAGTTCGACGGCGGTGTTGAGCCAGCCCGCCATATCCTCACCCTGCAGGCCGAACATGACGAGCTCCGGCTGGCCGAACGTGTGGTACACGCCGACCGTGTAGGCGAAGTCGAGGGACCCGGCGACCCACAGGGTGCTCCAGCCGTGCTGGCTCACGGCTTTGACCGCCGGCAACTCGGCGTACTGCGGGTCGGGGTGGCAGACCAGGCATGAGCACGACGAGGGAGTAGGCACTCGCCCGACCATACTCACGCCCCACGGCCCCGCATCACCACCCTGCCGGCTCGTTGTGCGCGGGTCCACCGGCCCCGTGCCTGTCGCATGATCACCCCGGCGGCGTGGGTAGGCTCGTTCCGTGCACGGTCTTCGGGCGGACCGGAGATGGCGTAGGGTCGCCACGCCGGGATGGATCGCGGCGCACGCGCTGGCGCTCGCGTTCGTCACCGCCTGCCTGCTGCTGGGTCGGTGGCAGATCGGTCGCGCCGCCGAGGGCAACCTCCTCTCCTACGGGTACGCGGTCCAGTGGCCGGCCTTCGCCGCCTTCGCGGTCTGGGTCTGGATCTCGGAGATGCGCAAGACCCTGCGCCAATCCGGCCCGGCCGCGGCGGATGCACCGGACGGCGCCGAACCGGACACGAGCGACCAGACCGTACGATCCCAGCCACCCCCGTCGCGACCGCGCCGGCCGCGCAACGAGGCGGCCTACGACGACTCCGACGACCCGGCGCTCGCCGCCTACAACCACTACCTGGCGTGGCTGAACGCGCATCCGAATGCCACGCCCGCCGACTACCCTGGACCGCCTGCTCGTAAGGAGTTAACTTCGTGAATGCTGCGCTGACCCGGTACCGGGTGATGGCCTACGTCACCGGTGTGATGCTGATCGTGCTGGTGACCGGCACCGTGATCAGATTGACCACCGGCGACCGCACCCTGGTGGCGATCGTGGGGCCGGCGCACGGCTTCCTCTACATGGTCTATCTGGTGACCGCCTTCGATCTCGCCGTGCGAGCCAAGTGGCGCTTCGTGCGCACGGTACTGGTGCTGCTGGCGGGAACCGTGCCGTTCGTGTCGTTCATCGCGGAGCGCGCGGCGACCCGCTGGATCCGGACTGAGGTGGGCCAGAGCGTGCCGGGCGACGACCGCCGGGCGCCGGCGACGTCGGGGTCCTGAGCCCCGCCCCCGGTCAGCCGGGTTCGTACCTCGAAGGGCTGACCGTACGGGTGCCGATCCGGCCAACCGTCGGACGAGCCCGGTCGGGGCCGACCACGATGGGCCGTATGCGACGCGTGGTTGTGCTCGCCGTGGCGACCGGCCTCAGCCTGGTCGCGTACGGCCGGGAAGTCCAGATGCCCCAAACGGTCGAACTCGAGGCGCAGGCTTGGGCGGCCGAGGCGCCACCCGCGGCGACGCCGCGCGTCACGCCGGAGTCGAGAACGATAAATCTGCCCATAGCTACAGAGGCGCGTGTCAATGTCGCCGCCCCGGTCACGAGCACGGGACTGTACCTCTTCGACGGGCAGACGGTCGGCGTCGCGACGCCCATCACCGTCGAGTTCGACCGGGAAATTTCGCCGGCCGAGCGGGCCGAGATCCAGAAACATCTCTTCGTTGAGACGAACCCCCCGCAGCCCGGCGTGTGGTCCTGGGCGGACAACGGCCGCCAGGTCTGGTACCGCGCGCCGGACTACTGGAAGCCGGGCACCACGATCAGCGTGCGATCCGCGCTGGCCGGCGTACCTTTGGGCAACGGCACCGTCGGCGACGCCGACCGGAGCGCGACCGTCACCGTTGGTAACAAGACATTTCTCTACGTCGACAACGCTACCAAGCGGATGCAGGTGTACATCGACGACCAGCTCGTGCGCGTGATGCCGGTCAGCCTCGGCAAACCGAGCACCCCGTCGTCGTCAGGGTTCATGGTGCTGATGAGCAAGGAGCCGACGACCACGTTCGACACCCGGGGCGAACCCAACGGCGGCTACGTCGTCGACGTGCAGTGGGCGATGCGGCTGACGTGGGGCGGCGAGTTCATCCACTCCGCGCCGTGGTCGGTCGGGGAGCAGGGCCGGTACAACGTCTCACACGGCTGCGTCAACCTCTCGCCGGCCAACGCGTCGTGGCTGTTCGACGTGACGCACGTGGGCGACCCGATCATCGTGCGGGGCACCGAGGTGACGCTCGAGCACGGCAACGGCTGGACCGCGTGGGACCGTCCGTGGTCGGAGTACGTCAAGGGATCGGCGCTGCCGGTGCCCGACGAGTTGGCCAACGCGCCGGCCGTGGACCCGGTCCTCGGCATCCCGCCGGTCGCGGTCCCCGCCGCCGCGCCGAACCCGCCGGCGACCTCCACTCCGCCGACCCAGGACCCGGCCGCCCGCCCGACCGACTGACGGCGGACGCTCGGGGTTGGCGCCGCTTGCGCGGCGCGCGCAGGATGGGTCCATGCGCGCGCTACGGAGAGTGGTCCTGCCCGTCCTGATCGTCGTCGCCGCCGCGTTCGGCGGGTTCGCCTGCTCGTCCGAGGCGACCTGGCGGGATGCCGGGGAGACGCCCGACCCGCCGAAGATCAACCTCATCGGGCCGCCGGACGGCGCGACGGGAGTGCCGACCGCGGCCGAGGTGGAGTTCACCCTCGAGGGCGCCAGCAGCGCCGAGGTGACGCTCACCGACGCGGCCGGAGCCGCGGTCGACGGCGCCATGCACCCCGACGGCCGGTCCTGGGTGCCCGGCCAGCAGCTGTCCTACTCCACGCAGTACACGGCGAAGATCACCGCCACGAAGGCCGACGGGACCACGGCCGAGGTCACCACGACATTCACCACGATGGACCCACCCGCGCAGGCCGTACGGGTCTCCAGCTTCAACGGCGACAACATCACCTACGGGGTCGGCATGCCGATCGTCATCCGGTTCGACACGCTCGTGCCGGAATCGGCCCGGGCCGCGATCCAACGGCGGCTGTTCGTGGAGACCAACCCGCCCCAGGAGGGCATCTGGCACTGGATCTCCAGCGCGTACCACGACCCCGGCAGTGAGGTGCACTACCGGCCGAAGGAGTACTGGAAGCCCGGCACGACGGTCCACGTCCGCGTCGCCACCGGCGGGATGCCGTGGGGAATCGAGGGCGTGTACGGCGGCAACGACCTGACGCTGGACTTCACCATCGGCGAGGCCAACATCATGGAGGTCGACAACGCGACCAAGCAGATGGTCTTCATCCGCAACGGCCAGGTGATCAAGACCATCCCGGTGAGCCTGGGCAAGCCCAGCACCCCGTCGTCGTACGGCACCACGGTGATCATGAGCAAGCACGACAAGTACACCTTCGACACCCGGCGCGAGAACGGCGTGGACGGGGGCTACGTGGTTGACGTGGACTACGCCGAGCGGCTCACCACCGGCGGTGAGTTCATCCACGCGGCGCCGTGGTCGGTGAACCAGCAGGGCCACGTCAACGTCTCCCACGGCTGCATCAACATGTCCCTCGACAACGCTCGGTGGATCTACGAGAACGTCTACGTGGGCGATCCCGTGATCACCCGGGGCACCGAGGTCCCGCTGGCGTGGGGCAACGGCTTCACCGACTGGAACATCTCCTGGGAGGAGTACGTCAAGGGCTCGGCCATCCCGTACGTACCGCCGGCCACGCCCTCCGCCTCCGCGGCCCCGCGCCCCCCCCCGGGCGCCGCACCCCGGCCTAGGGGAGGACGCGGGGCGGCTGCTCCACTGGGCGCCGCCCACCGCCGATCCCGACGGCCGCCACTTTCGCTACGGAGGTCGGTTACGGGATCGGACGCCGGGCTGCCGCTCCACTGGGCGCCGCCCGACCGCCGATCCCGACGGCCGCCACTTTCGCTACGGAGGTCGGTTACGGGATCGGACGCCGGGCGGCGATCTCGGCGCCGATCGCCTTCGCCGCGTCGACGTCGGGCCCGGGCGGGGGCACGAAGATCGCGTGGCGGTAGTACTCCAGCTCCCGGATGCTCTCGTGGATGTCGGCGAGCGCGCGGTGCGCCAACCCCTTCGCCGGCTGCCCGAAGTACGCCCGCGGGTACCAGCGCCGACACAGCTCCTTGATCGAGGACACGTCGATCATGCGGTAGTGGAGGTACTGGTCGAAGCGCGGCATATGCCGGGCGAGGAAGCCCCGGTCGGTGGCGATCGAGTTGCCGCACAGGGGAGCGGTCTTCGGCTCCTTCACGTACTCGGAGACGTAGTCCAGGAGCATCTGCTCGGCGTCGGCGACCGTCACGGTAGAGGCGCGCACGGCTTCGGTGAGACCGGACCGGTCGTGCATCTCCCGTACGACCGGCACCATCGCCGCCAGGGCCGCCTCGTCGGCGTGGATCACGACATCGACGCCGGTGCCCAGGACGTTCAGCTCTGAGTCGGTCACGAGCGCCGCGACCTCAATGAGCACATCACGGTCGACGTCCAGCCCCGTCATCTCACAGTCGACCCACACCAGGTGATCGTTCACGTAGGCGACACTAGCCGGCCCCTGCCGCCCGTGCCGACCACGGCGACCGGTTACCGTGAGGCAGTGTCGACGCCGCGTTCCGGGCGCTGGCGGGGGCTCGCGGCTCGGCTCGCCGGCCCACCGCCGCGCTGGCTCGCCCCCACGATCGGCGTAGCGGCCGCTCTCGGCGCGCTGATCTTCCTGCTGGCGAAGGTCCGGTTGGAGAACCGGTTCTTCGACCTGATGGTCTACCGCAGCGCAATGCGGTGGTGGGCCGACGGCCACCCGCTCTACGACTACTCCCAGCCCGACCCCTGGCAGGAGAAGCTCGGCTTCACCTACCCGCCGGTCGGCGCCTTCCTGCTGCGGCCGCTGGCGTACCTGAGCGAGTCGGCGACCATCGGCGTCTCCATCGTCGTCAGCGTGGTCTGCACCGCCTTGGCGGTGTGGTGGCTCACCGGCGCGGTCGCCCGGCGCCACGGCTGGTCGCGGCCGTTCCTCTTCGCGGTCGCGCTGCCGGTCACCGCCGGGCTGGGCGCGGTGTGGATCGGGTTCGACTTCGGTCAGATCAACCCGCTGCTGTGGGCCCTGGTGGTGTTCGACCTCGCGGTGCTCGCGCCGCGACGCAGCCGGTTCCTCGGCGTCGGGATCGGGCTGGCCACCGCAATCAAACTGGTGCCGGGGCTGTTCATCGTCTACCTGCTGCTGAGCCGGCGAGTCCGGGCCGCGATCGTCGCAGGCGGCACCGCGGCCCTGGTGACGCTCGCCGCCCACCTCGCCGCCCCGGGCGACTCCCTGCGGTACTGGACCACCACCGTCTGGGGCGGCGACGGCGTCGGCCACCTGTGGTTCTTCACCAACCAGTCGATCAGCGGGGTGCTGGCCCGCCTCTACCAGCCCAACCCCTACCCGACCTGGCTCTGGCTCGGACTCTGCCTGCCGGTGCTGGTGTACGGCCTGTGGCGGGCCCGCCTCGCGGCGCTGAACAACGACGAGCTGACCGGGATGGCGCTGACCGGCTTCACCGCGAGCCTGGTCAGCCCGGTGACCTGGGTGCACCACATCTTCTGGTGGATGCCGGCGCTGCTGGCCATCGTGGACACCGCCTTCGCCGGCAGCCCGGGTTCGGTGCGGTCCGGACTGCGCAACCCGTGGGCGCTGGGCTTCGTGGCGCTGCTGACCTACCCGATCGTCGCGATCAGCGCGGCCGCCAACACCGGCACCGGCCTGGTCAGCCTGGTCCTGAGCAACTGGCTGGTCTGGCTGATGCTCCTCCTGCTGGTGACAGTCCCGGTGGACGCCGACCGCACCGCTGTGCCGGCCCGCCTCCCTGTGTCAGGAAGGACGCCTTCTTGACGCCTGGTGCCTAGGAGGGCGTCCTTCCCGGCGGGTGGGTGTCAGGAAGGCGTCCTTCCTGGACATATAACGCCAAGAAGGACGCCTTCCTTGCACGGGGTGGCTCAGGTACTCACCGTGAGGGTCGTCTCGACGATTCCGTTGGTGAACTCGTCGAAGCGCAGCTCGAACCGGAACGTCCACGCCCCGGCGGACCGCAGGTCGATCGTGCCGATCGCATGGTTGTCGGTGATCGGCAGAACAGCGGCCTCAACCCCCTCGATGCCGGTGGATGGCTGCGACGCCACGATCCGCCACTCCACCACGGTGCGCGGGCGCCCGTCGGGCGTCAGCGCGAACAGGTGGAGCTGATTCACCCCGACCCGGCCGGGATCGAGGACCAGGTCGAGCGTGAACGTGGACTCCCGCAGCACCACGCTGCGCACGCCCCCGGGCTCCTCCGGCGCCGCCGCGGTCCGTGCGGGCGTGAGCTGGACCAGCACCGAGGTGACCGCGATGATCACCAATGCGATCGCCGCCTCGGCCAGCACCAGGGTCCGCAGCCGACGTACGGCGGCGCCGTCCCCGCCCGGGTGCTCCTCGGCTGGCGCCTCCTCGGCCGGCGCCTCCTCGTCCTGGAGCTCGTCCTCCGGCGGCTCGGCCTCCGATGCCTCGGCCACCGGCGCCCCGGCGATCCGCGGGACCGTCTGCCGCGACACGAACGCGACGGCCAGCACCACGCCGACCAGAGCCACCTTTGCCACGAGCACCCAGCCGTACGTCGTGCGGAACAGGGTGCTCAGCGGGTTGACCTCGAGCAGGCTCTGCGCGACACCCGTGAGCACCAGCGCGCCGACGGCGTATGTGGCCCATCGCGACCACACGGGCACGATGGCGGCGAGTTCGCTGGCGGTCCCCCGGGGGAGCAGGAACAGGGCCAGCATGACCAGCCCGCCGAGCCAGATGCTCATCGCGGCCAGGTGCACCATGTCGGCGGCGATGCTCACGGTCGGGACCGGGGTGGCGGCCGCGTGGCCGGCGACCGACCAGGTCCCCACACCGATCGCGCCGAGCACGCCGAGCAGGGTTTTGTCGGCGCTCCAGGCCCGGCCCTTCGCAACGGCCTGCACGAGCACCAGCGCCGCCCCCAGCACACCCAGCCGCACCAGGTGCGCCGCGCCGTACTGGCTGCTGAGCACCTCGCGTACGTCCGAGCCGGTCACGTCACCCAACCCGCCGCCAGCGATGTACGGCACCTGCAGGGCCAGCGCCAGGACCGTGCCCAGCGCCACCAGGCCCGCCCCGATCCGCGCCACCCGCAGCGGCCCCCGCCTGTCCAGGCGCCGCGGCCACAGCAGGGTGAGCACCAGCGCCGCACCGACGAAGAGGACCAGACCCGCGTATCCGATCCACCGGGCGACCGGCAGCGCCGCCACCACGAACCCCGTGGGCGCTACGTCGGCCGCCTGCGGCGGACCACCCGGGGAGACCTGCTTGAAGGAGAAGCTGAACGTGCCGTAGACCGGATGGCTGTCCGCCGAGATCACCCGGAAGCTCACCAGGTAGGTGCCGGGCTGGGTGAGCGTCTCGATGGGGATGATGAGCTGCTGGCCCGACGGACGCGGCTCGTTGCGGTCGACCCGGCGGCCATCGGGCGCGATGACCCGTACCCGGTCGGCCACCGGGCTCACCGGTTCAGAGAAGGTCAGCACGACCTGAGCGGGCGGCTCCTGGATCAGGGAATCCGCCTCCGGGCTCGTGCTCTCCAGGACGGCGTGGGCGTGGGCGGGGCTCGCGGGGCCGGTGGCGACGAGCAGGCCGATCACCGTCGCGAGGGCCGCTCGGGCGAGGCGGCGCCGCCAGGCCGCGCGACGCCGTACGCCTGGACCAGGCCCGTCGATGATCGGGGGACGGTCATCCGACAGCACGCTGGTGTCACGCAGGAGAGGGTGACGACGGTTCACGGGACGGCTCGACGTCATCGGGCCATCATGGCCACTCGGCCGCGGGTGGTGGCGGCGAGGGTCCTACGGCTCTGCTCCGTCTGACGCATCACCTGGGCCGCTCGCCGGTGGCTGCGTCAGTTGGGCGTCCGGCGTCAGCGGGAGGAGGATGCTGGCCGCGTTCGGCCGCGCGGCTGGCGACGGGTTGGATACGGTATGCCCGGAATGGGCACGTACGTCAATCGGCGGTACACCGGCCGTCCGTGGCACCGGAAGCCCGCGCCACTCCCGGAACCGGGCCAGGAGCGGCTGCGGCGGTCCCCGGTGACCTGGACGATCGTGGGCACGTTGGTCGCGCTCGCCGCGGTCGCCGGGCTCGGCTGGTACCTCGTGCAGCCGCCACCGCCTCCGCCGTACGCGACGCCCGCCGCCGTGGTCGACGACGGCGGTGCCCAGGCGGGGTTCGCCGTGGGCGGCTCGGGACCGGTGGTCGTCGAGGTGTACCAGGACTTCCTGAGCCGGGACAGCCGGGCGGTCGATGCCGCGATCCACCCGGTCCTCGACGGGCTGGTGGCGGCGAACCGGATCCGGCTCGTCTGGCATCCGGTCGGCGAGGGTTTCAACCCGACTGAGGGGGCCACGCGGGCCGCGAACGCCGTGACCTGCGCCGCCGACGTCGGCAAGCTCCGGGCGTTCACCGACGCGCTCTACGCCAACCAGCCGCGGCCGGGGCAGCCGGGCCTGTCGGACGACGAACTGCTGGACATCGCCGGACCCGCCGGGCTCAACATGCCCGCGTTCGCCGCCTGCGTCCGCGACCAGCGGTACCGCGACTGGATCGGGGTGGTCGACGCCCGGGCGGCCGAACGGGGAGTGACCCAGGTACCGGCGGTCTACGTCAACGGAACCCGGCTGGCGCGGCCCACGCCGGGCGCCCTCGTCGCCGCCATCGGATGACCCCCGTCATCGCCGGCGGATGACACTCGCCGCCAGCCCGGCATGCTCGTCGCGTCCCGGCGGACACGCCTCGTCGTCGGCGGGCGCGTGGGCTCAGCGCGCGCCGACGGAGAAGCCGTACGGCAGCTCCAACCGGTGCCGCGCGAGCAGCTCGGCGTCGGCGAGCAGGGCGCGGGTGTCGCCGTCGGCGGCGATCACGCCGTTGTCGAGGATCACCGAGCGCGGGCACAGCTGCAGGGCGTACGGCAGGTCGTGGGTGACCATGAGCATCGTGACCGGCAGGCTCAGCAGGATCTCCGCCAGCTCGCGGCGGCTGGCCGGGTCCAGATTGGACGATGGCTCGTCGAGCACCAGGATCTCCGGGCGCATGGCGAGCACGGTCGCCACCGCGACGCGACGGCGCTGGCCGAACGAGAGGTGATGCGGCGCCCGGTCCCGGTGCTCGGACATGCCGACGGCGGCCAGTGCCTCGTCGACCCGCTGCGCCAGCTCCGCGCCGCGCAGGCCGAGGTTGGCCGGGCCGAAGGCGACATCCTCGGCCACGGTCGGCATGAAGAGCTGGTCGTCGGGGTCCTGGAACACGATGCCGACGCGGCGGCGGATCTCGGCGAGCGTCCGGCGATCGTTCGGGTCCACGGTCAGCCCCGCCACCTCGACGCTGCCCGTCTGTCCATTATGGCCGTTCAGGGCATGGCCTCCACTGTGGAGGATGCCGTTGAGGTGCAACACCAGCGTGGTCTTGCCGGCCCCGTTGGGGCCGAGCAGCGCCACCCGTTCGCCGCGGGCGATCGTCAGGTTCACCCCACGCAGCGCTACCTGCCCGTCGGGATAGGTGTAGTGGACGTCCCGCACACGCAGCGACGGGACCTCGCCAGCGAGGGGGGCGTCGGTCATGTCAGAACTGTAGCGACGGCGATGGCGGTGGCCGCCAACGGCAGCAGCGCGGCCACGCCCCACTGCACCGCGCCGGCGGGCGCGGCGTGGATGACCGGCAGCCGCCCGGTGTACCCACGCGAGATCATCGCGAGGTAGACCCGCTCGCCCCGCTCGTACGAGCGCAGGAACAGCGACCCGATCCCGACCCCGAACGCCTTGACCTGCCACAGGAACCGCTGGTCGTACCCCCGGGACAGCCGCGCGATCCGCATCCGCCGCGCCTCGTCGATGATCACCCCCAGGTACCGCAGCATGAACGTGGCGATCTGGGTCAGGATCTGCGGGCAGCGCAACCGGTCCAGCCCCAGGATCAGGTCGCGGGGGGTGGTGGTGGCGGCCAGCAGCAGCGAGGCCCACACCCCGAGGGTGCCCTTGGCGAGGATGTTCCACGCGCCGTACAGGCCCTCGACGGACAGGTCCAGCCCGAGTACCCGGACAGTCTCACCGGTGCCGATGAACGGCAGGGCCACCGCGAAGATGACGAACGGCAGCTCGATGAGCGACCGAGTGAGCAGCCAACCCGGACGGACCCGGGCCAGCCCCATCACGACGGCGATCAGGACCGTGTAGCCGGCGAACGCCCACAACTCCTCCCGCGGCGTCAGCACCACCACGATGGTGAAGAGCACCATCGATGCGATCTTGACGTGGGGGGCCGCCCGGTGGACGGGGGAGTCATGGTCGAGGTAGAGGACGTGGGCGTGGCCAGTACCCATCAGCCGCTACCCGCCGCACTGCCCGAGTCCAAGGCTCCGGCGGTCGCGCCGTTCCTGCCCCGCCGCCGGACCAGCCAGAAGACGCCGGCCCCCACGGCGAAGGTGACGAGCACGCCGAGGACACCGGAGACGGCCGTTCCCAGGACGGCGTTGTCCACGCCGGCCAGACCGTAGTCGGCGAACGGCGAGTCGGCCAGCTCGTGGTCCTGAGCCCGCTGGGCCACGCACTCCCCGCCGATGATCTCACCGTCCTCGTTGAGCTCGCAGCCTTGATGGATCACCGACTCCAGTCCGTCAGGGTGACTGGAGGCGAAGTTGCTCACCACACCGGCGAGGGCCACCGCCACGAGCAGGCCCGCGCCGAGGAACCACCCCAGCTTCCTGGTCATGCCGCACCTCCGGCGGGGACCGCGGCCTCCGCCGTCGTCGCCGCGGCGGAGCGGAGCCGACGCAGCGCGTAGACCAGGTCGGGGCGCACCTTCGCCACGGTCACCACGGTCGCCGCGGCGATGATGCCCTCGCCGATGCCGATGAGCGCGTGTGGACCGGCCATCGCGACGGCGAGCGCGCCGATGCCGCCGACGAACTCGGTCGTACCCCCGAGCGCGTACTGCAGCACAAAGCCCTGCGCGGCCACGCTCACGCTCACCACCGAGGCGACGAAGGCGGTGATGCCCAGGCCGGTCAGGGTCTTCGGCAGCACGCGCAGCAGGGCCGCGACCAGCAGGTAGCCGGCGGCGGTGGCGAGCAGCGCCATGTTGGTGACGTTCAGGCCGAGCGCGGTGATGCCGCCGTCGGCGAAGAGCAGGGCCTGGATGACCAGCACGGTCGCGACGCAGGCGGCGCCGATCCACGGTCCGACGAGCATGGCCGCCAGCGCGCCACCGAGCAGGTGGCCCGAGACACCGGGCAGCACTGCGAAGTTGAGCATCTGGGCGGCGAAGATGAACGCCGCGACGAGCCCGGCCATGGGTGCGAGCCGGTCGTCGAGGTCGGCCCGGCCGCGAGCGAGCGCGATCGCCAGCCCGACGATCGCCACCGCCCCGAACGCGGCGGAGACGGGCCCATTGATGATCCCGTTAGAGATGTGCAAGGCGAACTCGGACATCCGTCCTCCTAGAGGGGTTGGCGCCAGACTATTTCCGGCCCCACCTTGTTGCAAGTTAGTTGCAACAACAACGCCGGTGGAAGATCGCCCACCGGTCCCTGAGGCTAGGGTTCGGGTATGACAAGCACGACCGAGCCGATCCGCCTGCAGCCCGGCGACCCGGCGCCCGACTTCGCGCTGCCCACCGACACCGGCGAGACGCTGCGCCTGCGCGACCTGGCCGGCCAGCGGGTGATCCTCTACGCGTACCCAGCCGCGATGACGCCGGGCTGCACGACCCAGGCCTGCGACTTCCGGGACAGCCTGCAGTCGCTCGCGGCCCACGGGCTGACGGTGGTCGGCATCTCCCCCGACCCGCCCGCGAAGCTCGCCGCGTTCCGGGAGCGGGAGCACCTCACCTTCCCGCTCGTCTCCGACCCCGACAAGGCTGTGCTGACGGCGTACGGCGCCTACGGCACCAAGCAGAACTACGGGCGTACGGTCACCGGCGTGATCCGATCGACATTCGTCATCGATCCCGACGGCCGGATCGAGCGCGCCTTCTACAACGTCAAGGCCACGGGCCACGTCGCCAAGCTGCGACGTGAGCTCGGCATCGACGATTAGGCCGACCAATCACGGAAGGCGACGACAGGTCCACATTGATCGAGACGCCACCGGCCGCCGGCGGCGACACGCGATCGACGCGGCCGCTCGGTAGAATCGCCGCAGCCTGCGCGCCGCCCGCGGCGGCGCTCCCGGCCGGCGATGCCCGCGGGACGACGGGGCCGGGCACCGTCACGTCGCCGACGCCGACGCGTTACGCCGGGAGGGTGCCGGTTGGCGTAATCGGGGCCGTACCCCAACGGCAGAGGGAGACGGTTTAGGTCCGTCACAGTGTGAGTTCGACTCTCACCGGCCCCACGACCCGCCCGTCGTCGGCGGCAGACCCGACGAGCGGCGGCGGCGCCCCAGCCCGGTGCCCAGAAAGCGACTTTCGGGGCACGTCGCGGGGCCCGGGGTGCCCAGAAAGCGACTTTCGGGGCACGTTGCGGGGCCCGGGGTGCCCAGAAAGCGACTTTCGGGGCACGTTGCGGGGCCCGGGGTGCCCAGAAAGCGACTTTCGGGGCAGGCAGCGGGGGCGACCAACGTCGCCGCCGGCTGACACAACGTCGCCTCCGGTTGACAGCGTCCGCGCGCGACGGCTAGCATCGACCCCGCTATGAGCGGAACGGAGCTTGCGGTCGTCAAGGAGGCTGTCGTCGACAGCATCCGCGTCCGTCCGTGCGCTCAGGTCCTGGTCGGCCATCACAGCCATATCTAGCCAGCCTTGTCGCGCCCTGCGTTCGCGGTAGCGACGCGGGGGTGAAAGGGCTGGCTTGTGTAGTTCGCGCCACTGTCGTCGATGATTGCATCGGCGCGACCACGCCACGCGATGCCGGGATAGCTCAACGGCTAGAGCGCCTGATTGTGGATCAGGAAGTCGGGGTTCGATTCCCCGTCTCGGCACTCCACTCCTCATCGCGGCTGTGCGACTTCTCAGCGGGTTCCGACCAAGGGAGACAGGCATGACTGGCTTGGTGGTGCCGCAGACCCTGCGCGGGTTCCGGGACATTCTCCCTGACGAGATGAACCTGCGGAACTACGTGATCGAGAAGATTCGCGCGGTCTACGAACGGTACGGATACGTGCCGATCGATACGCCGATCCTCGAGCAGCGCAGCACGTTGCTGGGCACGGGCGGTGAGGAAGCCGACAAGCAGATCTTCTTCCTGGACACGCCGGAGAAGCAGCGGGCCGGCCTGCGGTTCGACCTGACCGTTCCGTTCGCCCGCATCATCGCGCAGTACCACCCGAACGACATCAAGCTTCCCTTCCGGCGCTACCACATCGGTCCGGTGTTCCGGGCCGACGACCCGCAGCCCGAGCAGGGGCGGTTCCGGCAGTTCACCCAGTTCGACATCGACGTGGCCGGGACGAGCTCGGTCGCCGCCGACGCGGAGATCATCGCGGCGATGAGCGACGCCATGCAGGCGGTCGGGCTGACCGACGATCCGAGCGCCCACAACGCGTACTTCGTACGGATCAGCAGCCGCCGGCTGGTCGACGCGTTCCTCGCCGGCATCGGCATCACCGACCCGGATCGGGCCAAGCACGTCATGCGGGTCATCGACAAGCGTGACAAGCTGACCGAGGAGCAGCTGATCCAGGAGCTGGGCAAGGAACGCATCGACGAATGGGGATCTCGAATTCCCGGCGTCGGCCTGGACAGCAAGCGGATCAACCAGATTCTCGGCTTCATGAAGACCACGGCCGACACCCGGGCCGAGGTGCTCGCCGCGCTCGACAAGCTGATTGCGCCGAGCGACACGAAGACCGAGGCCTTCCAGGAGGTCGAGCAGCTGCTCGAGCACTTGAACGCCCTGTCCGTCTCCGAGGCGGCGGCCCGGCTCGACCCGTCGCTGACCCGCGGCCTGGAGTACTACACCGGGCCGGTGTTCGAGTGCTCGCTCCCGAACGCCCGCGTCGGCTCCGTCATGGGCGGCGGTCGCTACAACGGCCTGGTGAGCCGGTTCCGGGACGAGTCGATTCCAGCCACGGGGGCATCGATCGGTATCGACCGAATCGTCACCGGGCTGCGCAACCTCGGCCTGGACGCGCGTGTCGAACGCGCCGGCGCGAAGGTGATCGTGCTGGTGATGCGCGGCGTCCCTGAGGCGGAGGCGAGCCGGGCGGCGCACGATCTGCGCGCGGCCGGCATTCCCACGGAGCTCTACGTCGGCGAGGCCATGGGCGCGTTGACCCGCCAGCTCGCCTACGCCAACGCCCGCGACATGGCGGTCGCGGTGCTGATCGGCCGCAACGAGGCCAAGCAGGGCGCCGTGGCGGTCAAGGACCTTCGGGTGGGCGACGCGGCCCGCCGGGACATCACCGACAACGAGGCGTACCGCCGGGCCGGGTCGGTCGGCCAGCAGGTGGTCCCGCGCGAGGCGCTCGTGGAGACGGTCCGCGGGTTGCTCGCGACGCCGTCTGATTAAGATTGGACATCTTTCACTGTCATGAACAGCTCCCGATCGATCACCTTGGGGATTCCCAAGGGCAGTCTGGAGGCGCCAACTCTCGCGATCTTCGAGCGCGTTGGACTCCATTTCACGGGAGCGGCGAGGTCGCTGTGGCTCGCGTCCAACGATCCCGAGATTCGGCCGGTGCTGCTCAAGCCCCAGGAGATCCCGATCTACGTCCGTAGCGGTCGCCTGGACGCCGGACTGTCCGGATTGGACTGGATCGTGGAGCAGGACGTCGACCAGCACGTGTCGCTGCTGGCCGAGCTGCAGTACTCGCGGCAGACCTCCCAGCCGATCCGGTGGGTGCTGGCCGTCCCGGAGAAATCGACTGTCACCGACATCGAGAGCCTTCGAGCAGAGTGCGAGGCGCGCCGCGCGGCCGGTAACCCGTTCACCATCTCCACCGAGCTGACGCGGGTCTCCAGCCTGTGGCTGGACAAGCACGGCATCGACGCGCAGACCGAGTTCTCGTGGGGGGCCACGGAGGCGAAGGCGGCCTACTTCTCCGATGCCATCATCGAGGGCACCGAGACCGGCGCGTCGATCCGGGCCAACGGGTTGCGGGTCATCGCCGAGGTGTTCCGGTCCACCACCCAGTTCTTCGCCAACCGGGAGGCGTACCGGTACGACTCGTGGAAGCGGGAGAAGATCGACGGGATCGCCCACCTGATCCGGGGCGCCCAGCGGGCCAACGACTACGTACAGCTGTCGGTCGTGGCGCCGCGACGCATTGATCTCGAGGCGATACTCGGCGACGGCCGCCGGGTCGTGACGATCAGCGAGGGCACGGCCAAGCGCCAGTTCCACGCCGTGGTGACCATCGAAAAGAGGGACATCAACAAGGCCCTCCCCGCGGTCATCGCCGCCGGGGCGTGCGATGCCTGGGTGACGCCGCTCAACGTCGTCTACAGCGACGCCGGTCCCGGCGAGCAGTGGTCCGCCGTCGACGCCTCCGAGTACCCGACCCTGGCCGTGGCGAACACGCCGGCCGAACCGGCGGACGGTGCGTGGTCGCCGGGCGACGTCGATGACCTCGCGGTGACCGTGACCGCCACGCGCAGCCGGGCCAACGGCGGTCGCCCGGGCCGGTCCCGGCGGGGATGACGCAGCGGCCATGACCAGACGGGTAGCCAAGACGATGACGGTGGCGGGACGTCTGGAGATCCCCGCCGACACCCGGGCGCTGCTGTTCGACATGGACGGTGTCCTCATCGACAGCCTGGCCCAGGACATCCAGATCGCCGCCGACCTGCTCTCCCCCTACGCGGGCCGGCCGGTCGAGGTGCCCCGGGAGTTGATCCAACGGTGGTTCGCGCTGGCCCTGGACGACTTCTGGGCCAAGATCACCGCTGAGCTGGGCCTGGCTCTGAAGCCGACCGAGCTGGCCGAGATCGTGCAACGGCACACCGAGGTCCGGCTGCACGCGGTGCCCATCGTGCACGACGGCGTACGCGAGATCATCGATGCTGCCCGGCAGATTGGCCTGAGCCTCGCAGTGGTCTCCAACAACCCGGCGGCCGACATCGAGCGCATGCTGGCCGCCTGCGCTCTGCTCGCCGGCTTCGACGCGGTCGTCGGCAACGACCAGCCCGGGCTGGCCCGCAAGCCCGCCCCCGACCCGTACCTGGCCGCGGCCGCCCGACTCGGGCTGCCCCCGGGCGACTGCGCGGCCATCGAGGACTCGGTGCTCGGCCTGGAGTCCGCTCGCCGGGCCGGCTGCTTCACCATCGGCGTGGCCACGGGGGCCAGCAGCTACGACGACCTGGTCCACAGTGGACTGGCGGACGTCTGCTACCGCGACTTCCGGGGCGAGGGGTGAGCACCGTGCCGACCGCTGAACCACACCTGCGCTTCCGTCCCGGCATCCTCGCCGGCGCGGCGTACGTCCCGCCGTCGGCCGGACTGGACCGCGGCGAGTACATCCGGCTGGACCTGAACGAGGCGACCGGGCCCCTGTCGCCCGCCGTGGCCGAGGCCATCGCCCGCCACGTCCGCGACCGCGGGATCTACGCCTACCCGGACGAGACCGAGCTGCGCGGGGCGATCGCCGCCTACTGCGGCGTGTCGGCGGAGCAGATCCTGCCCACCAACGGCTCCGACCAGGCGATCGACGTGTGCCTACGGGCATTCCTCGGCCCCGGCGACACCATGCTGGTGGCGCGGCCCGAGTTCGCCATCTTCGGCCTCACCGCCGACCTGCTGCAGGCGCGCACGCTCGGTGTACCGTACGGTCCGGACCTGGCCTTCCCCTACGACGCGTTCCGCGCCGCGCTGGCCGAGCGGCCCGACCTCATCGTGGTCATCAACCCCAACAACCCGACCGGCACGCCCGTCGATATCACCTTCATCGAGGAAGTAGCGCGGGACAATCCCACGACGCCGGTCATCGTGGACGAGGCGTACTACGAGTTCACCGGGGTGACGGTGGTGCCGCTGCTGGCCACCTACCCGAACCTCATCGTCCTGCGGACGTTCTCCAAGGCCTTCGCGATGGCCGGCCTGCGGCTGGGGTACGTCGTGGCCCACGAGGCGGTCATCGGGCAGCTGGCCAAGGTGCGCAAGCCGTTCGACGTCAACGCGCTGGCCGTGGTGGCCGGGCGGGCGCAACTGGCGCACATCGACGACGTACGCATCTATGCCAAGACGCTGATGGAGGTGGTCAAGCCGACCACCGTGGCGTTCTTCGAGCGGCACGGGGTGCCGATCTGGCCGGGCGCAGCGAACTTCGTCCTGGTGCGACCGCGCGACTGCGCCGCGGTCGTCGCCGCCCTGCGCGCCGAACGGATCCTCGTCCGCCCGATGTCGGCGCCGGCGCTGTCGGGGATGTTCCGCATGGGAATCGGCACCGAGGCCGAGATGGCTCGGGTGATGGAGGTCTACGCCGGGCTGTTGGCGACCGGCGCAGGGGCAGGAAGTGAGCCATGACTGAAGTTAAGATCAACAATTACCGGCTCGCCGAGCTGACGCGGCAGGAGCGGACGGCGCTGGTACGCCGGGTCCGGGCGAACTACCGCAACGTCGAGGGCGCGGTCCGCGAGATCATCGAGGACGTCCGCGCGCGGGGCGACGCCGCCCTGATCGAGCACACGCAGCGGCTCGACGGCGTGACCCTGACGCCCGAGACGATCCGGGTCAGCGACGAGGAATTCGCCGCGGCCGAGCGCGACCTGGACCCGCGGGTGGCCGACGCCCTCGAGGTCGCCATCACCAACATCCGCGAGCACCACCGCGCCCAGCTCCCCCAGGCGTCGTGGATGCACGAGGTGCGGCCGGGCGTCATCGCCGGCGAGCGATGGACTCCGATCGCCTCGGTCGGCCTCTACGTGCCGCGGGGCAAGGGCTCGTTCCCGTCGGTCATGACGATGCTGTGCACGCCCGCCGTCATCGCCGGCGTCCCGGAGATCGCGGTCTGCACGCCGCCCGGGGAGGACGCGACCGTCGACGCCGCGTCGCTGGTCGCCGCCCAGATGTGCGGCGTCACCACCATCTACAAGGTCGGTGGGGCGCAGGCCGTCGCCGCGCTGACGTACGGCACCGAGACCGTCCGTCCGGTCGAGAAGATCGTCGGCCCCGGCAACCAGTACGTGTCGGCCGCCAAGCGCATGCTCTCGGCCGAGATCGACCCGGGTCCGCCGGCCGGCCCGAGCGAGTCGATCGTGCTCTGCGACGGCACCGCCGACCCCGAACTGGTCGCGCGGGAGCTGCTGGTGGAGGCCGAGCACGGCCCCGACTCGGCGGCTCTGCTCGTCACCCACGTCGAGGAGCTGGCCGCGGCCGTGCAGAAGGTCATCCCGGGCCTGCTGGCCGAGCTGCCCGAGCAGCGGCGCTCGTTCGTCCAGACCGTGCTGGCCGGGTACGGCGGCATCGTGCACACGTCGTCGCTGGCCGAGTCGATCGACTTCGTCAACGAGTGGGCCCCCGAGCACCTGCGGGTGATCGTCGAGCGCCCGTTCGAGGTGCTACCCCGGATCGTGCACGCCGGCGAGGTGCTGCTCGGCGAGAACACGTCGATCCCGTTCGGGAACTTCGTGATCGGCGTGAACGCGATCCTGCCCACCGGTCGCATGGCCCGCAGCCAGTCGTGCGTGGGCGTCCTCGACTTCATGAAGCGCTCGGGCTTCGCCTACGTCAGCGACGAGGGCGCGGCCGCGATCGGGCAGGTGGCGGTCACGCTCGCCGAGTACGAGGGCTTCCCGGCGCACGCGGCGGCGGCCCGGCACGTGCTGGACCGGGTCTCGGCCCGCACCGGCCGCTGACGCGGATACCTGCGTCGATGGATGATGTGCTGTCGCGGATTCAGCGGACGCAGTTCACCGACCGCGCCCGCGCCGAGCGGATGCTGCTGGAGTTCCTGAAGCAGACGCTGGCGCTGGACGTGGTGGCGGTGCAGCTGCGGCCGCTGGCCGTGTCGCTGAACTCCTTCAACGGCTTCCTCACGCTCGCCGACGGAAAGCGGTTGTTCTTCAAGACGCACACCGAGCCGGGGTCGGTCATCGGCGAGTACTACAACGCCGCCTCGCTTGCCGAGGCCGGCTACCCGGTCATCCAACCGGTCTTCGCCTCCACCCAGGCCGGCCGGCAACTGCTGGTCTACGAGGTGGTCGAGGACCCGTCGGTCTTCGACGTCGCCTGGCAGATCGAGAACGGAGACAGCACGCTGCTGCGTGGGCTCACCGCCGCCCAGCATCGGGCCGACCGCGAGCTGGCCGACATCTACCGCGCCACCCTGCGCCACCGCCACCCGGCCGGCGCCACCGCCGCGGTGCACCAGCTCTTCTACCACCGCCTGACCGGCCCGCGGTTCCGCCAGTTCTACGCGGACACGACCAAGGTCACCCTGCCCATGGGGACGGTGGCCGTCGGCGAGCTGATGCGCCTGCGGTGGCGCATCAACGGCCAGGAGTACGCGACGACTCTCGGCGAGCTCGTGGCCCGCAGCATCCGCCTGCTGACGCCCGCGGCTCGGGGACCCTCGATCATCGGCCACGGCGACGCGCACAACGGCAACGTGTTTCTGCGGGGCCGGCCGTACTCGTTGGTCTACTTCGACCCCGCCTTCGCCGGCCGGCACGACCCGCTGCTGGACCTGACCAAGCCGCTGTTCCACAACGTGTTCGCCATGTGGATGTACTTCCCCGAGGAGATGCGCCGACGCCTGAAGATCTCGGGGCGCCTGGAGTCGGGGACGATCGTCGTCGAGCACGACCACCGTCTGGTCCCCGTGCGGCGCATGTTCTTCGAGAGCAAGGTCCGGCACACCCTCACGCCGACCGTGGTCGAGTTGGCCCGGCGCGGCTGGCTGCGGGCCCGGTGGCGCGAGTACCTGAAGGCGGCGCTGCTGTGCTGCCCGCTGCTGACCATGAACCTGGCCGACGCCGAGCGCTTCCCGCCCGAGATCGCCCTGCTCGGCCTCGCGTACGCGGTCGAGATGGGTGGCGAGAGCCGCGGCGTCCGCAGCGTGATCGACCAGGCCCTGGACGACGTCGCCGCCGCCCTGTAGCCGCTCTTGTTGTCAGGAAGGACGCCTTGTTGACGCCTGGTGCCCAACAAGGACGCCCTCCTGACGTCGCAAGGCGGCTACAGCACCGTGATCGGGTCGCCGACGGTGACCTTGCCCTGGGTGTCCGGGATCAGGCAGATGGCGAAGAGCAGTTCCTGGTTGACGTTGCGGTGCCGGCCGAGGGTCCGCAGGGGTTCGTGGCCCTTCTCCCCCGTCTCTGCATCGATGGTTGTCACGACGCACCGGTCGGTCGGCTTGACCGCCCGGAGGACCACGTCGCCGATGCGCAGGCGACGCCCGATCCACTCGTCCTCGATCCAGGCGGGGGCACCCGACATGACGATGTTCGCGCGGAACCGGGTCATGGGGACGGGCTCGTGCAGGGGGTCGGACTCAAGGATCAGGTCGTTCAGCGCGGCCAGGGACGCGGTGTTGGCCAGCGACACCGGGAATACGTCGGCAAAGTTGACCCGGTCGCTGGGCCGCGAGTAGCGCGCGTCCACCGGACGTCGGGTCGGGTCGTCGAGCCAGACGAGCCGTACGTCCCGCGCCAGGACCTCGCTGAGCCACTCGTGGGCCGACGCGTCGGCGACGCGCGCCGGACCCGTGAAGAACGCGACCCTGATCTGTCGGAGCGGACCGTCGACCGGGGCCGCGACCGCGAGGTCGGGCTGAGTCGGCGCCCGCAGCACCAGGCCGTCCCCATCGGGCATGGGAAGAATCTGGGTCAGGCGGGTGGTGTCGCGCAGCGTGAGCGCCACGTCCGTACGGGCGTCCACCACCACCCACCGGCGGTCGGCCGCCAGCCCCCACGGCTGGACCACCGCCTCGTCGACCTCGACCCGGCGGCAGCCCTTGATGGGATAGATGGCGATCGTCTCGACACGCATGCCGCCCAGCCTCGCACAGTCGCCATCAGTTCGGGTACCCGTGTTCGCGCCACCCCGCCAGGCCCAGCCAGCTAGCGCAACGACCTCGGTGCCCGCGGCTGATCGGCCCAGTCTTCGGCGACGTCGCCGCGCTGTAGCCATACCAGGGCGCTAATCGATCATCGAACACGTAATCCGTGTTACACTGATTCCGTGGCGAATCTGACGCTCAGTATCGACGATGACCTGCTCCGCCGGGCTAGGGTCCGTGCCGCTGAGCGGGGGACAACGGTGAACGCCATCGTGCGCGACTTCCTCGAGACGTTCGCGGGCGTCGACCAGGTCTCACCCGCCCTCCTGCGCATCGTCGGCCTCGCTCACGACAGCACGGCATCCAGTGGTGACGGCGGCCGCACCTGGCGCCGGGACGACATCTATGAGTAGCCGTTCATTCCTAGACACAAATATCTTCGTCTACGCGTTCGATACCGCCGATCCACGCAAGCAAGCCATCGCTCAGCAGGTTCTACGCACCACCCTCGACGCGGCGGTGTCAACCCAGGTCATGAACGAGTTCTACGTCGTGACCACCCGCAAGCTGGCCGTGCCGCTGCCGGCCGCAGTCGCAGCGGCGGTCCTCGACGAGATGGCCAAACTCGTGTGTGTCACCGTGGACTCCTCTCTCGTGCTGGCCGCCGTCCAGGCCGGCCAGACGTGGCAGCTCTCACACTGGGACGCGCTCATGGTCGCTGCCGCACAACGGGCCGGCTGCCAGCGGATCCTCACAGAGGATCTCGCCCACGGGGCGGTGTACGACGGCGTTGAGGTGACCAACCCATTCCTGGAGTCGTAGCGGCGGCCTACTCGCTGAGCAAGCAGGTGCCGCCAGCCCGGCCTGCGGGAGGTCCTGGTCGACGCGCTCGGCCGGTTCGCCGCGCGGTGTTGAGGGCGTGGCGGAGGGCTTTGCGGAGGGCGCCCCGGGGCGTACCGCCCGGGAACCCGCCCGTCCGGAAAAAAATCTTGGTGGGATGTCGAAAAGCGCGGTCACCGGTTCGACGAAGGGGTGTCGGGCAAGAAAGCCCCGGAACACGAAGGCCACCGACGGAGGTTGGCCACCGAACAAAGGAGGACTGTCATGAAGGTCATGGTCCTGGTCAAGGGAACCCCGGCCGACGAGGGGAAGGCCCCGACCACCGAGCTCTTCGAGGCGATGGCCGCCTACAACGAGCGCCTGGTCAAGGCCGGCATCATGCTCGACGCGGCCGGGCTCAAGCCCAGCGCGAACGGCGCCCAGATCGTCTTCCAGGGCGGCACGACCTCCGTCGTGGACGGCCCGTTCACCGAGGCCAAGGAGATCATCGGCGGGTACTGGATCTGGCAGGTCAGCTCGCTGGAGGAGGCTGTGGAGTGGGCCCGGCAGTGCCCCACCGACCCGTCGGGCGCGTACGGTGTGCTGGAGATCCGGCCGTTCGCCGAGGACGAGGACTTCGGCGACGCGCTGACCCCGGAGCTCAAGGAGCGGGAGGCCCGCATGGCCGAGCAGCTGCGCGCCCAGCGGGGCTAGGCCTGACGGTCAGGCGGTACGGTCGACCGAGCTGAGTTGGCGATATGGACATCCGTCGTACGGTCGAGGCGGTCTGGCGTCGCGAGTCCGCCCACCTCGTCGCCGCGTTGACCCGCCTGGTCAACGACGTGGGCCTGGCCGAGGACCTGGCTCAGGAGGCGTTCGCCGCGGCCCTGCGCCAGTGGCCCGACGAAGGCATCCCGGACAACCCCGCGGCATGGCTGATGACCGTGGGCCGGCGGCGGGCGGTCGACCTGATCCGTCGGGAGCAGGGGCGGTCCGAGCGGTACGCCCAGATCGCGGCGGGGGTGCTTCCGGACGAGAGCCTCACCGCTGCCGTGACCGAGCCGGGCGACGAGCACCAGGGCGACGACACGCTCGCCCTGGTGTTCATCGCCTGTCATCCGGTGCTGTCCCGCGAGTCGCGGGCGGCGCTGACGCTGCGGATGGTGGCCGGCCTGTCCACCGAGGAGATCGCTCGCGCGTTCCTCGTGCCGCCGGCCACCATCGGCCAACGCATCTCCCGCGCCAAGCGGACCCTCGCCGAGGCGCACGTACCGTTCGAACTGCCGTCGGACGCCGAACTGCCGGCCCGGCTGGCCGCGGTGCTCGAGGTCGTCTACCTCCTGTTCAACGAGGGGTACTCGGCCACCTCGGGCGAGACGTGGGTCCGCCGGGACCTGGCCGAGGAGGCGATGCGGCTCGGCCGGCGGCTGACCGCGTGGCTGCCGAAGGAGCCCGAGGTCCACGGCCTCGTTGCGCTCATGGAGCTGCAGGCCTCGCGATTCGCGGCCCGGGTCGGTCCCCATGGCGAGGCGGTGCTGCTGGCCGACCAGGACCGCTCGCGCTGGGACCGTACGCTCATCGCCCACGGGCTCACCGCGCTCAACCGGGCGACGCGGCTGGGGCGCCCGCTCGGCCCGTACACGCTGCAGGCGGCGATCGCCGCCGTGCACGCCCGCGCCCGCAGCTTCGCCGAGACCGACTGGGAGGCGATCGCGGCGCTCTACGAGGCGCTGGCTCAGGTGGCCCCCTCGCCAGTGGTGGAGCTCAACCGGGCGGTCGCCCTGCTGCACGCCGACGGCGCGGAGGCCGCGCTGGCGGTGCTCGACGCGATCGCCGACGATCCCCGGATGCGGCGGTACCACCTGTACGGCGCGGTGCGCGCGGATGTGCTGATGCGCCTGGGCCGGCACGGCGAAGCGGCCGAATTGCTCGAGCAGGCCGCCGACCTCGCCCCGACCCAGCTCGAGCGCACCCTGCTGATGCAGCGGGCGGCCGCGGCAGCGGAGAAGGCCTGACTCGCCCGCCCCGGGAACCAATCCCGACCGCCCGGCGTGTACTCACCGTGGAGTCATCCATCGCGGCCGTGGCGATCGACCAGTCGCTCCCGTCGGCTCGTATCGAGAGTTTCGAGGACTTCTACCGGGCCCAGGCCGACCGGGTGTACCGGGCGCTCGCGCTGACCGTGGGCGACCCTGAGCTGGCCCGGGACGCGACGGCCGAGGCGATGGCACGGGCGTACGCCCGGTGGTCCCACGTGTCCAGAGTGGACAACCCCGGCGGCTGGGTGTACCGGGTCGGCCTCAACTGGGCCACCTCCCGGTGGCGTCGACGTCGCCGCGAGCACCCACTGCCCGCGGACCTGGACCCTGCGGCCGCGCCAATGGACGTCGACGCCGTCGCCGCGCTGGCGGCGCTGCGTCGCCTCGACACCCGCAGCCGCGCGGTCGTGGTGTGCCGCGTCCTGCTGGACATGTCGACGGCGCAGACCGCGGCCGCGCTGGACATCGCCGAGGGACCCGTGAAGAGCCGCCTGGCTCGCGCCCTCGCCACGCTTCGCGCCAGCCTGATCGAGAAGACACCGTGACCAACCAGTCCACAGAGGACGTTGCTGTCCCCGACGCCCTGCGTCGGGCCGCCGCTGGCGTGCCAGCCGATCCGCCCGCCCTCGACGAGGCGCACCGGAGACATCGCAAAAGGCAACTACAAAGATCATTTGTCGCGCTGGCCGGGGTCGGGGTGCTCGTCGCCGCCAGCATCGTGACGCCCCGGCTGCTCGCCGGCCCGGTCGAATCGGCCACTCCCGCCGATCCGACGCCCTCCCGCGCCGCCACGCCGCCCCCGCAGCGGCTGCTGCTCAAACCGGCATGGGTCGTCCGGGCGCCGGGTGGCACCGACGTGTCCGAACTGCCGGATCATCCCGATCCCGCCCAGCCCAACTACGGCTT
>JADGGF010000299.1 GCA_019690055.1 Micromonosporaceae bacterium | reverse complement strand
GCTCGCTGGCGCACGCTCCCTGTGCTCAGCCTCGCGCCGCGAGCAGCTCGTCGAGCTTCTCGTAGCCCTCGACCACGCCGACCTCCATGCCGCTGGCCAGGATCTGGTCACGAATCTCGAACGACTCCACCACGGACAGCCCGGTCACGCGGGTGCGACCGCCGGGCAGCTCCTCGAAGGTCATCGTCTCAAGGCTGACCCCGTCCGGCTCGCCCTCCCAGGTGAACGTCCACACCAGCCGCTCGGGCGCCCGGACCTCGTGGAAGCTGCCGTAGAACGATGCGACCTGCTCGCCGTCCTGCAGGTTGACGAAGGCCCACTCGCCGCCGGTGCGGGCCGTCCACTTCGTCACCTTCGTGGTGAGCGAACGGGGGCCGACCCACTGCGCGTAGAGCTCGGGGTCTGTCCAGGCCCGGAACACGCGCTCGCGCGGCGCGTCGAACTCCCGAATGATCTTGATGGTCGGCACTCGCTCGTCGGCCACGATCTCGGTCTTGTTGGTGCTGCTCATGACTCGTCCTCTCTCTCCTGTCGGTGCCCGTCTTCCTCGGCCGCCATGCGGTCGAGCAGGGCATCGAGGCGGCGGAATCGCTCCTCGGCCTGGGCCCGGTATCGCTCGATCCACGCTGTCATCTGGTCCAGCACCTCCGCCTCGAGATGCACAGGCCGGCGTTGCGCGTCCCGCCGGCGGGTCACCAGGCCAGCCTCCTCCAGCACCTTGAGGTGCTTGGAGATGGCCTGCGGCGTCAGCCGGTACGGCGCGGCCAGCTCGCCCACGGTCGCGTCCCCCAGGCTCAGCCGAGCGACCAGGTCGCGCCTGGTCGGATCCGCCAACGCCGCAAACACCCGGGACAACTGGTCGCGGGCCACCCGTCTCCCTTTCTCAACCATCTGGTTGCAGACCAGTCTGACCGCTCTCGGGGCACTTGTCAACCGATTGGTTGTGAAACCACTCAGATGCTGAACCTGCAGGGGGTACTGTGGCGCGGTGCCGGTCACGGAGGGCCCGACGGGGGTACCGAGCCCGACAGGGGTGCCGGCGGCCCTCGAGCGGGCCCGGGCCGGCGCGGAGGCCGCGATCCTGGCCCGGCTCTGGGGTGCCCTGGCCCGCGAGCCCCTGCCCGGGATCGCCGGCCGGGAGGTTCGCCGGGGCACGGTCACGGTGCGGTGGAGCGACGGAACCCGCGTGACGGGGGACGCGGCGATGTCCCGGCCGTTCGCGGCGCCGCCACCGGGGTTCGCGGTCGCCGTGACGACGCCGGTCGCCCCGCGACCGGAGGAGATCCGCGACCCCGGCACCCTGATCCGTACGCTCGCCCATCTGCTGGGTCGGCACGCCGCCCGCCTCGCTACGGAACTGGACAACAGCGTCGCCAACCTCGCCCTCGCGCGGGCCGGGCAGCCGGAGCCCGACGGGGGCGAGCCCATGCTGGTCCGGGCCGCCCGGCAGCCCGATCCCCTGGCCTTCCTGGAACAGTCCGTTGTAGACGGGCACCCGGTGCACCCCGGCGCGCGGACTCGCCTGGGCCTGTCCGCCGACGAGGTACGCGCCTACGCCCCGGAGCACCGTCCGGCCCCAGTACGCCTGCGGGCGGTCGCGGTCCCGCCCGACCGCTGGTACGGCGTCGGGTGTCCCCCGCAGTTGTGGCTGCACCCGTGGCAGCACGAACGGGTCCGCCACGAGCACCCATGGTTATCCACAGTGGAGGAAGAGATTCCGGCCCGGCCGCTGCTGGCGCTGCGTACGCTCGCGGTGGTCGATGATCCGTGCCACCACGTCAAGACCTCGGTGGACATCCAGATGACCAGCGCGGTCCGTACGGTATCCCCCGCCTCAATCCACAATGGACATGTGCTGTCGCCGCTGATGACGGCCGTACGGACCCGGCATCCGGGCTTGGAGATGGTGCCCGAGCTCGCCGGAGGTGCCGTGATCGTCGACGGCGAGCCGAGCCGGCGGCTCGCCATGATCCACCGCCGGATGCCCGCTCTGGCCCCGGGCGAGCTCGCCCTCCCCCTCGCCGCGCTCACCGCGCCGTCCCTGGCCACCGGCGCGCCGATCGTGCTCGAGATCGTCGCGGCCGGGTACCACGGCGACCCACTGTCCTTTGTGGAGCACGTCGCCGACGTGCTGCTGCGCCCGGTGGTCAGCCTGCTCGCGACCGGGATCGCGCTGGAGGCGCACGGGCAGAATGTGCTGGGCGTCTTCCGCGGCGGGCGCCTGGTCCGGCTGCTCTACCGCGACGTCGGTGGAGTGCGGGTGAGCGCCCGGCGCCTGCGCGAGCACGGCATCGAGCCGCCGCCGCTGCGCGGCGACATCCCCAGCGACGACCCGGACGTGCTGCGCACCAAGGTCTTCGCCAGCGCCGTGTCCACACTGCTCGGTGAGATGATCGCCGTGCTCGCGCGCCACACCGAGCTCGAGGCGGACCGCGCGTGGCAGCGGGTGGCGGCCGTCGCGCGCACGCTCGACGGTCCCGACGTGCCTCTCCTCTTTACGGAAAGCCTGCCGATCAAGGCGATGACCGCCATGCGGCTGGCCGACGACGCCACCGCCGACCTGTGGTGCCCGGTGCCGAACCCGATGGCCGGGCTCGGCTGATCGCGTACGGCTGTCGAACGGACGAGATCGCGTACGGCCCCGACGCCCGCGACGCGGCCACCCGGCCCTGACCTGGCCTGTCGCCAAGCCCGGCCAGCCCTGATCACGGGACATGGCCCTATTTCAACGGCAGGAACTGACGCCGCGGAATGCCCCTATTGCCGCAGTGTGGCCCGACCCTCGAAGACAGGCCATTGTGACAGGGGAATGGGTGAGCCAATCAAGGGTTGACTGTCGACGAAGTCTGTGGGGAGGATGAGAAACGCTCCGCCGTGGGAGCGCTCCCATAAACGCCGTGTGCAGAAGGACGTCCCCCGATGAAACGACGGCAGATAGTCGTCGCCGGCTGCGCGGTGCTCGCCATCACCGCCAGCGGCGTGCTCGCCCTGCAGGCGCAGGCCGAGGAGAATGAGCAACCCCAGAATCAGGAAGGCGACGAGGTCGAACTCGTCGTCAACGGCTCGTTCGACGACGGGCTGAACGGCGGCTGGTGGTCGACCGGAAACGTGACCATGGACGTGGTCGACGGCCGCCTCTGCGCGCAGATCCCCGGGGGGACCGTGAACCCGTGGGACGCCATCGTCGGCCAGAACAACATCCCGCTCACCCAGGGCAGCTCGTACACCTTCTCCTTCGAGGCGTCCGGCGACCCCGGCGGCCAGGTCCGGGGCGTGGTTGGCCTGGCCGTGGAGCCGTTCACCGCCTACTTCGCGCTGAGCTCGCCGCTGACCCCAACCACTGTCGAGTTTGGACAGAGCTTCCTCGCTGCCGAGACAACGACTCAGGGCCAGGTCGCGTTCCAGGTCGGCGGCAGCGCCGATCCGTGGACGTTCTGTCTGGACAACGTGTCGCTGCTCGGGGCTCCCGGCGAGGGGTACCAACCGGACACCGGCCCCCGCGTGCGGGTCAACCAGGTCGCCTACCTGCCCCGGGGGCCGAAGAACGCCACGCTCGTGACCGAGGCGACCGAACCCCTGCCGTGGGAGCTGGTCGACGCGGCCGGCACGGTCGTCGCCTCCGGTACCACGACGCCCCGCGGGGTCGACGCCACCTCGGGCCAACACGTCCACTCCATCGACTTCAGTGGCTGGACCGGCGCCGGCACCGGCTTCACGCTGCGGGCCGACGGCGAGACCAGCCATCCGTTCGACATCGACGGCTCGGCCTATGCGCAGTTGCGCCAGGACGCGTTGAAGTTCTACTACACGCAGCGCAGCGGCATCGAGATCCTCGACAGCCTGCGGCCCGGCTACGGCCGGCCGGCCGGTCACCTGGGCGTCGCGCCCAACCAGGGCGACACCGCCGTGGGCTGCCCGGCCGAGTACCCCGCCGGCGGCGGGCCGGGCTGCGACTACACGCTCGACGTCAGCGGCGGCTGGTACGACGCCGGTGACCACGGCAAGTACGTCGTCAACGGCGGCATCTCGGTGCACCAGCTCATGAGCGCCTTCGAGCGCAGCAAGGTCGCCGCGACCGGCACCCCCGCGGCGTTCGCCGACGGCACCCTCAACCTGCCCGAGAGCGGAAACGGCGTGCCGGACATCCTCGACGAGGCCCGGTGGGAGCTGGAATTCCTGCTGAGCATGCAGGTTCCGCCGGGCAAGCCGTTCGCCGGCATGGCCCACCACAAGGTCCACGACGACGACTGGACGGGCCTGCCGTTGCTGCCCCACCTGGACCCGCAGCCGCGGCACCTGCACAAACCGTCGACCGCGGCCACGCTGAACCTCGCCGCCACCGCGGCGCAGTGCGCCCGGCTGTACGCGCCGTACGACGCGGCGTTCGCGCAGCGGTGCCTCACCGCCGCCCGGACCGCCTGGAACGCCGCCAAGGCGAACCCGGCCATCTACGCGACCGTGGCGGACGGCACCGGCGGCGGCCCCTACGACGACGACTTCGCCGAGGACGAGTTCTACTGGGCCGCGGCCGAGCTGTACATCACGACCGGGGAGCAGGAGTTCGCCGACTTCATCCACGCGTCGCCGATGCACAACACCGACGTGTTCCGGCCCGAGGGCTTCGACTGGAAGTGGACCGCGGCGCTGGGTCGGCTGGAGTTGGCGACCATCCCCAATGGACTGCCGGACCGGGACGGCATTCGCGCCTCCGTGCTCGCCGGAGCGCAGAAGTACCTCGACGCGATCGAGGCGCACCCGTACGGGCTGCCCTACGCCCCGAGCAGCGGCCTGTTCGACTGGGGTTCCAACAACCTGATCATCAACAACATGATCGTCCTGGCCAGCGCGTACGACATCTCGGGCGACGTCAGGTACCGCGACGCCGTCCTCGAAGGAATCAACTACATCTTCGGACGCAACGCGCTGAACCAGTCGTACGTGACCGGGTACGGCGAGAAGTCCTCGCAGAACCAGCACAGCCGCTGGTACGCGCACCAGCTCAACCCGGCGCTGCCCAACCCGCCGGTCGGCACGCTCGCGGGCGGCCCGAACTCGAGCATCCAGGACCCGATCGCCCAGGCGCTGCTGCAGGGCTGCGCCCCGCAGTTCTGCTACATCGACGACATCGAGTCCTGGTCGACGAACGAGCTGACCATCAACTGGAACGCGCCGCTGTCCTGGATCTCCGCGTTCATCGCCGACCAGGGCGACGGGACCCCGCCGGCGGCGCCGGACTGCTCGGTGGAGTACCTCAACCACGGTCAGTGGCCGGGGCACTTCATCGCGCAGGTCAACATCGAGAACACCGGATCCACCACGATCAACGGCTGGGAGCTGGCTTGGTCCTTCCTCGGCGATCAGAAGATCATCCAGCTCTGGTCCGGTGACCTGACCCAGGACGGGGCCCGGGTGACGGTGAAGAACCTGAGCTGGAACGCGAAGATCCGGCCGCGCGAGACGGTGACCTTCGGGTTCATCGCGACGACCTCGGGCGCCAACCCCGAGCCCAGCCTGCTCACGCTCAACGGCCGGCCCTGCACGGTCGTCTGAGTCGCAGGCGACGGTGATGGAGGGCCTTGCCATCGCCTGGGCGGTGGCAAGGTCCTTCCATCACCCGGCCAAGGCGGCGCGTAACGGCGCCGCCTTGGCCGCCGCCTCGGCCACCTCGGCCGCCGGATCCGAGTCCCACGTGATGCCGCCGCCGGCCCACACGTGCACCCTGTCCCCCGACACGGCCACGGTGCGGATGGTCAGGCCGAGGTCGAGACCGTACCGGTCGATCCACCCCACCGCGCCCATGCTCGGCCC
>JADGGF010000298.1 GCA_019690055.1 Micromonosporaceae bacterium | reverse complement strand
GGTGCTGGCGCTCGGGACCAACGAGCCCGCCGCGAAGTTGCTCGATGGCGTGATCTTCGGGGTCGGCACGCTGGTGTGGACGTCGGCGCGGTTGCGGCGCCTGCGCCCGCCGACCCGGTCGACCTCCCGGCCGCTCCGCCGGGCGACGCTGGCGGCCGGCGTGCTCGCCGGTGCCGGGGCGGTCGCCGTCGTCATAACGCCACTGCTGCCCGGAGCCCAGGCCCCGCGGACGGTGCTACGCGACTACGTGGTGCCTCCGTTCAACCTGTCGGACTACCCGAGCCCGCTGGTCGGCTTCCGGAAGTACACGGAGGACGCCAACCGGTTGTGGGATCAGGTCCTGTTCACCGTTGACGGGCTGCCGGAGGGGGCGACCCTGCGCATCGCCACTCTGGACGACTACGACGGCTCGGTGTGGCGGGCAACCGACGAGGACGCGTTCCGGCCGGGCACCCGGGTCGGCGAGCCGGCCGGCCCGCTGACGACGATCCAGGTGACGATCGGGGCCGGCTACGCGGCGGCGAGTGACGTCAACGCCTGGCTGCCCGAGGCGGGGCGAGTGTCCAAGGTGGACTTCACCGGCCCCCGCGCGGCTGAGTTGGGGGCCAGCCTGTACTACAACCGTGAGCTGTCGGCCGGCATCGTCACGGTGCGGCTGAGGGAGGGTGACAGCTTCACCCTCACCACGACGCTGGTGAATCCGGAGATGCCGGTCGACGCTCAGCCGTACGCCCGGCCCGACCTGACCGAACCGGCCTCGGCCATCCTCTCGGCCAAGGTCGCCGAGTGGACGGCGGGGGCGATCGACCTACCGTCCCGGCTCGACGCGGTCGCCGAGTGGTTGCGGACCCACGGTGCGTACACCGACGGTGGCGAGGGCGAGGAGCAGTTCCTGCCCGGCCACAGCATCGGGCGGCTCACCGCGTTCGTTCAGGACCGGCAACCGGCCGGCAACGACGAGCAGTACGCCGCGGCGTACGCGCTCATCGCCAACTACCTGGGCATTCCGGCCCGGGTCGTGCTCGGCGCCCGGCCGGACGCGACCGGCGCCGTGCGCGGTCAGAACGTGCACGCCTGGGTGGAGGTCCGGGTCGCCGACGGGTCGTGGGTGCCGATCCCCGAGACAGAGTTCATGCCGGACCGGTCCAAGCGCCCGGACGAACGCCCGCCGGAGACCTTCGAGGAGCGGCAGGCCGCGGTGGTGCCGCCCCCGAACGCGGCCCAACCACCGCGGACCCGGACCGACACCAGCCGGGAGGAGCCGCCGTCCGTCCCTGAGCCGCCCGACCCGCCGCTCTGGGAGCGGATCTGGCGCTGGCTGCGCCCGGTACTCATCTGGGCGGGACCGCCCCTGGCGTTGCTCGGACTGGCCGTCGGTGCGGTCCTCGGCACGAAAGCCCGTCGACGCCACCGTCGCCGCACGACCCGGTTGCCGGCCAACCGGTACGCCGGGGCGTGGCAGGAGCTGGTGGACCGGGTGCGTGACCTCGGTGAGGTTCGCCGGCCGTTGCGCGAGCCGACGGTGGTCCACGCCGTGACGCGGCGGGCGCACGCCGCCGTGCTCGACGACGCGAAACTGCTGCCTCCCGGGACATTCACCGAGCTCGCTGTCGTGGTCGATGGAGTCATCTATGGAGATGCCGAAACGTCGGCCCAGGACGCGGCGAAGTTCTGGGATCGGGTCGAGCGCATCCGGAAGGAACTGACCAAGGGACTGGGTGTCGTGGCCCGCCTGCGGGTGGCGCTGAGCCTGCGGTCGTTGCGGGCCGACGACCAGGTCGTGGCGCTGCGCCGCCGGGCTCAGGCGCTCATCGAACAGCAACGGGCCGCCGTCCGGATGGCGGGGCGGTCCCGCGGCCGGCGCTCGCGCAGCGGCCGCCCGGATAGCCGGCCCCGGCCGGCGGTGGCAGGACGAGGTGCCTCATGAAGCTGAAGTTCACACTGCGCCGCCACGACGGGGCGCCGCCGGTCGACCTCATGGCCACTGTGGACACCGGGGCCACTGTCGGCGACCTCGCGGAGCGGTTGTGGCGGGCCGATCCCCTGCGGCAGGGGGCGCCGCTGGCGAGCCACGGTCCGCGCACCGGCCGCGTGACGCTGGTCGTCGACCAGGGGACCGGGGTGGCCCTCGACCCGAGCGTCCGGGTGGCGGACAGCGGCCTGCGCTCGGGCATGACGGTGGCGCTGACCTGGGCGCCCGAGGCGTACACGGCCGAGTTGCGCGACACGGTGGCTGTCGTGACCGTGCTCGGGCGGGGCGGCCGGGAGCTGCCCGTGCGCTCGATGAGCGCGGTCATCGGCCGGGACCCGGAGTGTGCGGTCGTGTTGGGCGATCCGCTCGTGTCGCGACGGCACGCCCGGCTCACCATCGGCGCCCTGCCGGAGATCGTCGACCTGGGGTCGGCCAACGGCATCGAGGTCAACGGCGCCCCGGTCACCCGGGCCGTGCTGCGCCCCGACGACGTGGTCCAGCTCGGCGAAACCCGGTTCACGGTGCGCATGCTCTCCTCGGCGGCGGCCAGCCTCAGCGCGGACGGGGCCGTCGACGGGCACATCCGCTCGCCGCGGCTGGACCCCCGCTACCCGGGCGAGACCTTCGAGGCCCCGGAACCGCCCAAGCCCACGGACCCACCCCGCTTCCCGGTGATCGCGGCAATCACTCCGCTGATCATGGGCGGCGTGTTGTACCTGGTCACGCGGTCGCTGTACTCGCTGCTGTTCGTCCTGTTCAGCCCGCTGATGGTGGTCGGCTACGCGGTCGAGGGCCGCCTCGCGGGAAAGGCAGCGTTCAAGAAAGCGGTCAAGCGGTTCGAGCAGGACCTCGACGAGCTGTCGGCGCTGGCGGAGCGTGCCGCGGCCGAGGAGGTGGCGGCCCGCGGGCGGGAATATCCGTCTCTGTCGGAATGCATCGATGCCGTGCGGCGTCGGACCCCGCTGTTGTGGACACGCCGGCCCGACGACCCGGGCTTCTGCGAGCTGCGGCTCGGCCTGGGTCGTCAGCCGTCCCGCAGCGAGATCACGATCTCGTCGCGGCGGGACGTGCCGCGCGACCTCGCCGCCAAGGTGACGGCCGTACGCGACCGTTTCAAGTACGTCGACAACGTCCCGGTGCTGGCCCAGCCGCTGGAGCACGGGGCCATCGGCGTCGCCGGCCCGCGCGAGCTGGTGCTCGGCGCGGCTCGCTCCCTCGTGGCTCAGGCGGTGGCCCTGCACTCGCCCGCAGAGCTGGTACTGGTCGCGGTAGCCGCCGACCAGCGCGCCCGGGACTGGCAGTGGCTCGCCTGGCTGCCGCACACCACCTCGCCGCACTCCCCGCTCAAGGCACCCGTGGGCCGCGCCCCGGTCTGGCCGCTGGCCGCCACCCACGAGGAGGCGAACGCCCTGGTCTCGGCGGTCGAGGACCTGATTGCCACGCGCGAAGGCGAGCGCCGGTCGTCCGGCAGCGGGTCCGCTCGGCCGCCCGGGCCCATCGTGCTGGTCCTCGTCGAGGACGCCGTGCCGGTCGAGCGGAGCCGGCTGGTGGAGATCGCCGAGCGCGGCTGGCGCCACGGCGTGGTCGTGCTCTGGCTGGCCGAGGACGTCACCCACCTGCCGGCCGCCTGCCGCCAGTTCGTCACACTGCAGCCCGGGTCTCCCCAGGCCGCGGCCGGCTTCGTCCACACCGGAGAGTTGGTGCATCCGCTGCAGGTCGACCTGCTCGACGCGGCCACCGCGGACGACCTGGGTCGGCGGCTGGCGCCGGTGGTGGACGTCGGCGCCCGGGTGGAGGACGCGAGCGACCTGCCGCGCATGGTGTCGCTGCTGTCGATCGGTGACCGCCCGGTGTCGCCCTCCGCCGAGTACATCCTGGAGAGCTGGCGGCAGAACCGATCGATCCTGACCGGCCCGTACGCGTCCACCGGCCGGGAGCGCAAGGCCGGCACCCTGCGGGCCGTGATCGGCCGCAGCGCCGCCGGGCCCCACGCGCTGGACCTCCGCGAGGACGGGCCGCACGCGTTGGTGGGCGGCACCACCGGTTCCGGCAAGAGCGAGCTGCTCCAGTCGTGGATCCTGGCGATGGCCGCCGCGCACAGCCCGCAGCGGCTGACCTTCATGCTCATCGACTACAAGGGCGGGTCCGCCTTCAAGGACCTGGTGTACCTGCCGCACACGGTCGGTCTGTTCACCGACCTCGACCCCCATCTGGTCCGTCGGGCGCTGGCCTCGTTGGAGGCCGAGTTCAAGGCTCGGGAGAAGCTCTTCGCGAAGTACCGGGTCAAGGACCTGCTGGAGCTGGAGCGGGAGGGCGTGGCCGAGGCGCCACCCAGCCTGGTCATCGTGGTCGACGAGTTCGCCGCCCTGGTGAAGGAACTGCCCGAGTTCATCGACGGGGTGGTCGACGTGGCGCAGCGGGGACGCTCGCTGGGCGTCCACCTGATCCTCGCCACCCAACGGCCGGCCGGGGTCATCCGGGAGAACCTGCGCGCCAACACCAACCTGCGCCTAGCGCTGCGCACCGCCGACGAGAACGACAGCATCGACGTCCTCGGCACCCCGCAGGCGGCCCACTTCGATCCATCGATCAGAGGCCGGGCGGTCTCGAAGACGGGGCCGGGCCGCCTGGTCGTGTTCCAGGCCGGGTACGGCAACGGGTGGACCAGCGACGCCCCTCCGCCACCGGAGATCCTCATCGAGGAGCTTCGCTTCGGCCGCGGCCGGATGGTGTGGCGGGAACCGGAGGTGGAGCGGGCCCCGATCGACCTCGGTCCGACCGACATCCAGCGCATGATCGGGGCCATCGTCGAGGCCACGAAACTGGCCGAGCTGCGTCGGCCCCGCCAGCCCTGGCTGCCGGAGCTGCAGCGCGTCTACGACCTCGAGACGGTGCCGCGGCAGCGGGTCGACCACGAACTGGTCTTCGGTGTGCAGGACCTGCCGCATGAGCAGGACCAGCCGCCGGTGGCGTACCGGCCCGACGAGGGCAACCTCGCCGTCTACGGCACGGGCGGCTCGGGCAAGTCGACGCTGCTGCGTACGCTCGCGATCGCCGCAGCGTCGACGGCCAGCGGCGGGCCGTGCCATGTCTACGGGCTCGACTTCGGCAACCGCAGCCTGGCCATGCTCGAGGATCTGCCGCACGTCGGCAGCATCGTCGCCGGCACCGACCACGACCGCGTCGCCCGTCTGATCCGCTGGCTCGCGTCGCTGGTGGCGGAGCGCGGTGAGCGGTACAGCCGGGTCGGCGCGGGGACCATCACCGCCTACCGGAAGATCGCCCAGGCGCCGCAGGAGCCGCGCATCCTCCTGCTCGTCGACGGCATCGCGGCCTTCCGGCAGGCGTACGAGGTCGGCGACCGAGCACGGTTGTTCGAGGCATTTACGCAGATCGCAACGGACGGCCGGGCCGTGGGCGTCCACGTCCTGATCACCGCGGACCGGCCCGCCTCGGTGCCCTCGGCCCTGGCGGCGCAGATCCAGACCCGCATAGTGCTGCGGATGGCCGACCCCAACGACTACCAGAGCCTCGGGGTGCCGCTGGACGTGCTCAAGCCAACCTCACCACCGGGTCGGGGCCTGCTCGGCCAGGTGGAGATCCAGGTCGCCGTGCTCGGGGGCGCGACGGACAACCACAGCCAGGCGTCGATGGTCAAGCATCTCGCCGAGTCGATGCGTCGGGCCGGGGTCACGCCCGCCCCGGCCGTGCGGGCCATGCCCGAGCGGGTGTCGCTGGAGTCGCTGCCGCCCGCGGTTGACGGCCGTCCGGTGCTCGGCCTCGCGGCCGCGGCGCTGGAGCCGATGCCGTTCACCCCGACCCGCCGGGTTCTGATCG
>JADGGF010000297.1 GCA_019690055.1 Micromonosporaceae bacterium | reverse complement strand
CCCTCGCCGCCCGGACCCCAGCCCAGCCGCATACCGAGATCTACCGATTCGACACGACCACCACCCCGCCTCGGTTCGTGGCCGGCGGCAGCGTGCCGGGGCACCTGCTCAACCAGTACGCGATGTCCGAATGGGACGGTCGCCTGCGGGTCGCCACCACCGTCGAGGCCATCGACACCGGCGCTGGCGTCACCGAGACCCACTCCGGCGTCTTCGTGCTGGCCACGCAGGGCAACCGCCTCGTGCAGGTCGGCGCGGTGGACGGACTGGGCAAGGGTGAACGGATCTACGCGGTGCGCTTCATCGGTCCGGTCGGCTACGTCGTGACGTTCCGCCAGACCGACCCGCTGTACACAGTGGATCTGCGCGATCCCACGGCCCCGGTCGTCCGGGGTGAGCTCAAGATCCCGGGCTACTCCGCCTACCTGCACCCGCTCGACGACACCCGGCTGATCGGCATCGGCCAGGACGCCACCGACAGCGGCTCGGTCCTCGGCACCCAGGTGTCGCTGTTCGACGTGGGCAACCTCGACGCGCCGGCCCGGATCGCCCAGTACACGCTCTCCGGCAGCAACTCCGAGGCCGAGTTCGACCCGCACGCCTTCCTCTACTGGCCGGCCGACGGCCTGCTGGTCGTGCCGGTGCAGTCGGTGTACGGCTTCGGCGAGCCCGTTCCCTTCCAGGACGCGCCGGACCGGATGTTCGGGCCGGGCCGGTCCGCGGGCGCCCTCATCCTGCGCATCACCGGCGACACGATCGTCGAGGTCGGCTACATCAGCCACCCATCGACCGAGTACCGCTACCAGCCGCCGATTCGGCGCAGCCTCATCACCACCGCCGGGAACGGCACCACGCTGTGGACGGTCTCGGACGGCGGCCTGATGGCCACCAACCCCACCACGCTCGCCCGCCTCGCCTGGATCCCCTGGTAGCCGAGGCCCCGGACAAGCGAGGTTTTCTGGTCAACGAGATGCGCGGTGGCCCCGATCCCGGGCGGCCGGGATCCGGGCCACCACTCACGTCGGCCCCCGCACTCAGCGGCCGCCCCGGTCGGCTCCCGACCGGCCCTCACGACAGGTCCAGACCCGCCCTGACTACAGGTACTGGCCGATGTTGGTGGGGGCTTCGGGTTCGGGACCCTCGTCGGGGTCGCCGAAGAAGCGACGCCCGCCGAACTCCGAACGCAGGCGGTCGTCGAGCTCGTCGGCCAGGCCGGTCATGACCTCGAGGGCGAGCATCAGGTGCGAGGGCTGGTAGTCACGGCCGAAGACCGTGATACCCGCCCAGATCGTGCCATTCGCCAGATAGAGCCGCCCGATGGGCATGCGGTGCACGAGCTCGGACAGACGCTGGTAGAGGCGCTGGTTCTCCGCCACGCCGGTAAGCACGGGCGAAAACACCTCAACCAGTGGCGGCTGCTCCCGGACGCGGACGAAGACCATCGCCGACCCGGAGCGGATGCCGAAGTCGCCGTCGGCGTCGACGGGCAGAGACTCGGGCGGCACGTTGAGCATCGCGGCGAGCGTGACGGCGACCCGCCGGTTCAGCGGCAGCGCCGCGAGGTTGACGTGGGAGAGCTGAGGGACGCCCGCCCCGCCGACCGGCCGAGCCACCCCGAGCGAGGGTGGGTCGGCGACCGCGGCCCCGGCCTTGTCGACGGCGGTGTAGAGCAGGAACGCCGGGTGGGGTGAGCCGTAGACCTCGCGCAGCGTCCGGGCGATGATCGCTGCCGCGTGCCCGGTGGCCGACCGGGGCAGATCGAGCCCGAATCGCTCGCCGGAGCCCGGTACGACCCCCGGCGGGGCCCAGCCCAGGGCCACCACCTCACCGATGCGCTTGCGGGAGAGGTGGTGCTCCCGGGGCAGCATCCGGTTGCTCACCGCGTAGGCGCGCATCTGGCCGGCATCGCCGAGGTCGATGCTCACCGAGTAGAGCGGGGCACCGTGACCGGCCGCGGAGGGGTCGAGCGTGATGTCCAGCCCGGCCACCGTCTCGGGCATCTTGGCCAGGGTGTCGGCCAGCGCGGCCTGGAAATCGGTCCAGGCCGCGGCGACCTTGGCGCCGAGATCCATCGTCGCCGGGTCGTCGGTAAAGAGCGGCTCCTCCACGCGCGGCCTCCTGCTAGGGGGTGAGAGAACACCTTAACCGAGTTCGCCGCCCTGGGCTGAGACGCGCGTCCAGGCGGGGGCGGAGCCGATCGGGGCCGGCAGGCGGGTCGCCCGGTCGCCCCGGCGGTGGCCTACTCGATCGGGCGGGCCAGCCGACCCACGACACCATCCACACCTGGCGATATCATGAGCATCAGCTCATCGATCGGCATCGGTCGGGCGAACAAGTGGCCCTGCCCCAGGGGACACCCCATCTCGATGAGCATCCGACGCTGGTCCTCGCGCTCCACACCCTCGGCGACCACGGCCCGCCCCAGGGATCGGCCGAGCTCCACAGTAGACCGGACCACGGCCCGCGACTCGGCCGACGTCGCCATCGCCTCCACGAAGGATCGATCTATCTTGAGATCGATCGATGGTAGGCGGGTCACCATCGCCAGCGGCGAGGAGCGGGTGCCGAAGTCGTCCAGCGCCAGCCGCACCCCGGCGGCCTGCAATTCCGCCAGAGTGCGGTCAGCCAGGTCGAGGTCAGCGAGAGTGAGGCTCTCGGTCAGCTCGACGACCAGGTCCTCGCCCGCAGCGTTCTGCTGGTCCAGCGCGCGCCGGACCCGCTGTGGGTACTCCGGGTCGAGCAGGCTGCGGGGCGCGGCATTCACCGCGACCGGCGCGTCGATACCAGCCGCCCGCCACCGGGCCTGGGCGGCCAACGCCTGCTCCAACACCGCCTCGTCGAACGACGCCAGCAGCCCGGAGCGCTCGACCGCCTGCAGGAACCAGCGCGGGTCCAGCTCACCCCGCACGGGGTGGCGCCACCGGGCCAGGGCCTCGGCCGCGACCATCATGCCGCTGCGCAGATCCACGACCGGCTGGAAGCACACCGTGAACTCCCGCTTGGCGATGGCCCGGGGCAGCTCCCCGCCGAGGATGAGGGCATCGACGTCGGCCGGATCGCGGGCCGGCTCGTACCGCACCACCCGGGGACCGCCCCGCTTGGCCTGGCGCATGGCGACATCGGCCCGGCGCAGCAACTCGAGCATGGCCAGCGAGGCCGCGGCCGGGGTCACCGGGGAAGCCTCCGCCGACCGCTCGGCCAGGCCTGCGGTCGCCTCGATCCGCACCGGTACGCCACCCAGCTCCACCGGTGGCTCCAGGCTGGCCAACAGCGCGGCCGCCCGGTCGGCCGCGTCCCGAGGCGACGCGATGTCCGTCAACAGCACCGCGAAGACGTCCCCGTGCAGCCGGGCGACCAGCACGTCGGGCCCGGCCACCCGGGTCAGCCGCCGGGCAACCTCGACCAGCACCTGGTCGCCGGCACCGTGGCCGAGCGACTCATTCACCTGCCGGACTCGATCAAGATCAATGGTGATCAACGCGACAAGGCCCGGCACGGCCAGCACCCGCTCGCCGTGCTCCTGCAGGCCCGCGCGGTTGGCCAGTCCGGTGAGCGGATCGTGGGTGCGCGCGTCCCGCGCGGTCTCGTCGGCCACGGCCAGCGCCGAGGCGTTGCGCGCCGCCGTGCGCACCGCGGAGGCGAACGTACGCAGGGTGAGTAGCTCCCGGTCGGAGAGGCTCACCGTGTCGCCGTAGTGCAGGCGGACCTCGCCCAGCTGGCCGTCGTCGCCCACCATGGGGGCGCTGACCATCAGCCCCCCGGGCATCGCCGGCGGCGCCAGCGACGCGTCACCGGACCACACCACCCCGTGGATGTCGCCGCGGACGAGCAGCGGCCCGCGGGGACCGTCCCGCACGACGACCTCGGCCTGGTCGGCCGCGAACAGCGACACCGCGTCGCCCGCGGCGGCGGTGAGCACGGTGGTGAGGTCGGCCCCGCCGAGGTGCTCGGTCGACCGGGCCAGCCGCTGCCAGGCGACCCGATCGGAGCGGGCGCGCAGGCGGCCGGCCACCAGCATGTGCACGCACAGCGCCGCCGGTGGCACCAGGGCGAGCATCTTGGCGTCGTCGGCGAACAGCAGCAGGGTCATGACGGTCACGACGAGCTTGCCCGCGAAGAACGCCGCCTTGATGTCCAGGTCGTCGCGGTGCACGCGGTACCACGGTGTCTTCGCCGCGAGGGCGATCACCGGCACGCCCACCGCGAACTCGACGACCGTGATCGTGAGCGCGACGAGGATGAGTCGATGCGGCTGCGTGACCGCCGCCGCCGGGGCATGGGGCAGTTCGATATACAGCGCGACGAGCAGGCCGGCCGTCGCGGACAGCGCGTCCTTGCTCGCGTTGTACAGCGCGCGATAGGGCCGCACCCGGTTCAGCAGCTTGCCGAGGAACACCCCGGCGAGCACCACCGGCCCGACCCAGCCGGCGGGTAGCGACACGATGCAGAGCAGGATCGCCGAGTCGGTCCACGACGTCCCCGCCGTGGCGGACCGCACCCGAACCCGCACCACTGCCGCGCTGGCCGCCGCGACCATCACGACGTGGACAGGCACCAGCCAGGTGGGGGTGTCGCGCAACCCGGCGTACAGGACGATCGGCTGGAGCACGACCGCGAGCAGGCCAGCCGCGATCACTCCGCCGGTGAGCCACAGCAGAGTCTTCCTGGGGCCTCGGTTGTCTGCGGCCACCCGTGCCTCGTCCCTTCGCCGCCCAGGTTGCCGCCGCGAAGGGATACCCCTTGCGGCAACCGATGGTCAGCCTAGGACTCCGCGCGCACGCGTGCGAGCCCCGGACGCGCGGCACCACGGGGACCGGATGACTCCCGACCGGTTCAGCCTGGACCGGTTCGGGCCCTTTTGGTTACGGCTCTGGGCAACGCCGTCACGACCAGCGCAGCGCGACCGGCCCCTGACTGACCGTCAGCGTCCGGCGACTACGCTCGGGCAACTGTCCATCACAGCCAGTCGTTCATCGGGCCACCTCCCCTCATAACGGGGAACTTGCCTATGAATACCCGTCAAGCCGGTGACTCATGCGGCGCTACGGCCGCACGCCGTCCGGCCGGACACGTTGTGTCCCGTCAGCGTGGGAGCCAGCTGTGAGCGCAAACGTACGTCCCCCGTCCGTCGGTCGGCGACAGCGGAGCGTCACTGATCCGTCGCACGTGGACTGTCGCGGCGGCGTACGCTTCAGCCCGTGACCTCGCCGAGCCCGGATGGCACCTCAGACCACGTCGTCAGCCCGCAGGAACTGACTCATGTCGACGCCACCGGGGCGGCCCGGATGGTAGACGTGTCCGTCAAGGACGTGACCGTACGCGTCGCGGTCGCGGCCGGGACGGTCCGCACAACGCCCGACGTCGTGGCGCTGCTGCGACGTGAGGCGCTGCCGAAGGGCGACGCGCTCGGGGTCGCGCGCATCGCGGGCATCATGGGCGCCAAACGGACGCCGGACCTGATCCCGCTCTGCCACCCGATCGCCCTGCACGGCGTCGAAGTCCAGCTCGACGTCGGTGCGTCGAGTGTGGACATCACCGCGACGGTGCGCACGGCCGATCGCACCGGCGTGGAGATGGAGGCCCTGACCGCGGTCGCCACCGCCGGGCTCGCGCTCATCGACATGATCAAGGCCGTCGATCCAGCCGCCGTCCTCGACGGCGTCCGGGTCCTGCGCAAGGAGGGCGGCAAGACCGGCCTGTGGATCCGGCCCGACGACGCCGCCCATTCCGCGCAGCTCGCCGGAGCGGAATCTGGAAGCAACGCCGCGCAGCTCGCCGGAGCGGAATCTGGAAGCAACGCCGCGCAGCTCGCCGGAGCGGA
>JADGGF010000296.1 GCA_019690055.1 Micromonosporaceae bacterium | reverse complement strand
CGCGTCCCCCTCTCCCCACCGCCGGCGAGCGTCGCGGGCGCCAGCGTCACCTCAACCACCTCCGGCGCCGGTCCGACTTGATTGGCCGCGGCCGGCGGACTGACCTGACCGGCTTCCGCTGCCGGCCCGATCTGATTGGCCGCCGGGGGCGGCTCTGGCGGGAACGCGTGCCGGGGCAGGTGCGCCTCGATGTGGGCGCAGAGCAGGTGCACGCACACCAGGTGCAACTCCTGGACGGTCTGTGGGTCGGGACTGTCCACACACAACGCTGCGTCGCTGCGCTGGGCCAGCGGATTGGGCGCGGGGCCGGTCAGCGCCCACCGGACCATCCCCACCTCGCGGGCGGCGGCGCTGGCGGCGAGCAGGTTGGGGCTGCGGCCGCTGGTCGACAGCGTGAGCAGGACGTCGCCCGGGCGGCCGTGGGCCCGCACCTGCCGGGCGAACACCTCGGCGTACCCGTAGTCGTTGCCGATGGCGGTCAGGCTCGACGTCTCCGCGCTCAGGACGATGGCCGACAGGGGACGGCGGTCGGACCGCATCCGCCCCACGAGCTCGGCCGCGAGGTGTTGCGCCTCGGCCGCGCTGCCCCCGTTGCCGGCCACCAGCAACCGGCCGTCGCCCACGAGGACGGTGGCCAACGCCGCTCCCCAGTCGACGAGGATCGACGCCTGGGCCTGTAGCCCGGGCAGCGCACGCCGCAACGACTCGAGATGGTCGGCTGTCAGCGGATCGGCCAGCCCGCCCGCCGCGGCACTCGACCGTCCACTGCGGACTGTCTTGGTCATCTGCCTGTCCTCCTCCGGCCGCCCGGTCATGTCGGTGCCTCCACCAGGACCTCCCGCGGGGCGTGCAGGTCGGCGTAGACCGACGCCACCGCGGCCGCTTGCCGCGACCAGCCGTACCGGGAGACGGCCCGCAGGCGGGCGGCCGCCCCGAACTCGCGCCGCCGACCCTCGTCGGCCAGCACCGCGCCCAGCGCCTCGACCAGCGCGCGCCGGTCGCCGGGCGGCACGAGAAACCCGGTCGATCCGTCCACCACGCTGTCCCGCAGACCGCCGACCGCACGGGCCACCACGGGCACGCCGCAGGCCATGGCCTCCAGCGGGGTGAGCCCGAACGGCTCGTACCACGGCGTGCAGGCCACCACGTCGGCCGAGCGGTACCACTGCGGCATCTGTTCGGGCGGCACGGCCCCGAGCAGCCGCAGCCGGTCGCCGACGCCCAGATCCTCGGCGAGCGAGCGCAGCCGCCGCGCCTCCGGGTCGGTGTCCAGCTCACCGGGCGGGCCGCCGGCCACCACCACCTCCGCGTCGGGCAGGTCGGGCAGCGCGTGCACCAGCTCGTCGAAGCCCTTGCGGGGCACGAGACGGCCGACGGTGAGGATCCGGCGCCGGCCGGGAGTCCGGGGGGCCGCCCGGCCGACCGGCGTGAACCGCTGGGCGTCCACTCCGGACGCGACGATGCTGACCTTCGATCGCGGCACGCCGAGGGCGGCCAGCTCGTCCACCTCGTCCGTGCACTGGGCGATGACGCGGGCAGCGAACAGCGCGAGGCGGCGCTCGATGTCCACCCGGACCGGTGGGCTCGTGTCGGCCGTCGTCTGGTACCGACGCTTGACCGAGCCGAGGGCGTGGAAGGTCTGCACCACCGGCGCCGGGACCTCGCTGGTCGCCACCTCGGCCGCCACCCCGCTCATCCAGAAATGGGCATGGACGATGTCCGGGGCCCCGGTGGCGGCCCACCGCGCCGCCAGCCACAGCCCGAACGGGCGCATGAAGGGCAGCAGCTCGTCCTTGGGGATGTGCCGGGCCGGGCCGGCCGGGACGTGCACCACCGTGAACCCGCGGGGCGTGGCCACCGTCTCGGGCAGGTCGGGCGCGTCGCGTCGCGTGTAGACGGTCACGGCGTGACCCTGTCGGTGCAGGGCGGCGGCGAGCTCGGCCACGTGGACGTTCTGCCCACCCGCGTCCACACCGGCGATGGCCGCCAGCGGGCTGGCGTGTTCGGAGATCAGCGCAACTCTCACGGGGCGACTCCCGTCCCACTCGGGGCGACCGACGTCGCCGCTGGCTTGCCGACAACCGCTGGCTTGCCGACGGCCGCGGTCCGGGCGCCCGTGGCCACTCTCGTGGTCTCCTCTGTGCCTGCCGTGGTCTCCGCCGTAGCCGATGGCGTGATCTCCGCCGCGACCGGTGTTGACGTTGTCACTGACGTGACGGGTGTTGGCGTCGTCACTGACGTGACGGGGGTTGGCGTTGTCACTGACGTGACGGGGGTTGGCGCTGTCACTGACGTGACGGGTGGCCCGGTCGTCGCGGCCGCGCCTACGACGGACCCCAGCAGGCGGTCCCAGTCGGCCAGGAACCGGTCCAGGCCGTAGCGGGCCGACGCGTAGGCCGACGCCGCCGCGCCCGCCGCCGCGGCGGCCTGCTCGTCGGTCAGGTAGTACCGGGCGCCCTCGATCAGCTCGGCCACGTTCGTGGCCAGCACACCGGCCCCCGGGCCGACGGCCCGGCTGGCCTCGGTGGTGTCGAGGACCACGACCGGGCAGCCCATGAGCATCGCCTCGATCAGGGACAGCCCCAGCGACGTCCAGCGGGTCAGATGGAGGTACACCCGTCGCTGCGCGAGCGCGGCGTGCATCTGCGGCTGGGGCGGGTCCTCGTGCGGAGTGACGTTGGCCAGCCGCAGACCGGAGACGCCGATGCCGAAGATGTCGACCGGGGCCACCGCGGCGAAGCGGGGGAGCAGGTCGGTCCCGGTGACCCGGCCCCGTCGGACCGGCTCGTTGCTGACCACCGCGAGCCGGGCCAGCTCGCCGGTCCAGCGCGCGGTCGGCGTGGGCACGCCGTGCTCGATGACGGTCGTCCGCGTGCCCCCGCAGTCCCAGAACAGGTCATTGAAATGTGTAACATGGACGATCGTTACGTCGTCGCGGTCGGCCATCGGGTGGCGGGTGTTCGGCACGTCCCCGCGCGGCGTGTTGTGCTCGACGAAGACCAGCGGGACCGGGCGGCCGAGCCAGGCCCGCGCCAGCGCCTCCTCCTCGGGCCGCTGCAGCACGGCCACGTCCACGTGCTCGTCGCGCAGCTGCTCCGGAGTGACCTCCCGGGCCGAGGCCGGCCACGGATAGGTGCGCGGGCGGCCCCGACCGTACGGCCCGCGGTCCGGCAGGACCGGCACCAGGTACTCGTGGCCGCCGTTGACGAAGGCCGTGCTCCAGGCGGCGTGCACGTGCCAGGTCAGGATGCGCATGGCACCTCCCGGGTCAGTCGGTCCACCGCGGCGACGACCTCTGCTGGATCTACAGTGGACAGACAGGGGTGGCCCGGCACCGGGCAGAGCGTGGCCCGCGTGTCCCGGCAGGGAGCGCTCGCGTCGCCCAGTCGAATGGTGGGCACGCCGTACGGTCCCCAGCGCGCGAACGGCACGGTGGGCGCGAAGAGCGACACCACCGGGGTGCCCACGGCGGCGGCCAGGTGGGCCGGGCCGGTGTTGCCCACGACGACGCAGTCGGCGCCCGCGATGACGGCGCCGAGCTGCGCGAGGTCCGTACGACCCCCGAGGTCGATCCCGTCCGTACCGGCCACATAGGACGTCAGGGCGGCGTCGGTCCCGCTGCCGGTGACCAGCACCCGACGACCGGCGCGGCGCAGGGCGGAGACGATCGCCGCGCACACCCGTGGGGGACAGGCCCGGGCCGGGACGCTGGTGCCGGGGTGGACGACCACGTACGGCTCCGGACCGGTCAGCTCGGCGACGTCCGGCAACGGGCGGACGCGCAGCCGCCCGTCGTCGCCGTCCGGCAGCGTGAATCCGGCCGCCCGGGCCAGGGACAGGGCCCGCTCGGTCTCCGGCAGGTCCTCGTCGACGCGGTGCCGGACATCCAGCAGCGCGCCGGGGTAGTCCTCGCTGATCGCGCTGATGTGGCCGATGCCCGCCAGCCGGGCCAGCAGGGCGGTCGGCAGCGGCGACTGGTGGAACGAGGTGAAGATGACCGCGCGGTCGAACTCCGCCTGCTGCAGCTGCTTCACGATCGCGGCCACCGCGTCCGGGTCGACCCCGTCGGGAGTCGGGTCCAGCCACGGCACGGCCCACTCGATGATCTCGTCCACGCCGGGCAGCAGCCGGGCGGCGGCCCGACCGCGCGGCCCCACCAGGAGCGTGAGGTGGGTCGATCCGTGGGCGAGCGCCCGGATGGCCGGGCCGGTGAGCAGCACGTCGCCGGCCGAGTCGGCCCGGACGGCGAGGACGCGACCGCGGGGAGCCGGGGCGACCGCCCGCGCCGGCGCGGGCAACGGCACGACCGGGCCCGGGTCGCACAACCAGTCCACCACCGCGGCCAGGTCCGGCCGGACCAGCGGGGCGGCGGCGACCTCGGCCGGGTGAGTGTCCTCAGTGGGCACGAGTACCCCGGTGGCGCCGGCCGCCTGCGCGGCGGTCATGTCCGAACCGATGTCCCCGACGACCAGGCACCGGTGCGGCGGGACGCCGAGCGCGGCGGCGGCCGCGAGTACCAGTCCGGGGCGGGGCTTGCGACAGGGGCATCCGGCCGCCTCGTCGTGCGGGCAGACCTGCCAGGTGTCGACGGGACCGAGCAGCTCTTCGATGCGCGCGTGCACGGCGGCCAGCTGGGCGCTCGTGAAGCAGCCCCGGGCGAGGCCGGACTGGTTGCTGACCACGCCCACCCGCAGGCCCAGGGCGCGCAGTCGGGCCAGCGCCGACGCGGCGGTCGGCATCGGGCGGACCGCGGCCGGGTCGCCGTTGTACGGCACGTTCTGGATGAGCGTGCCGTCCCGGTCGAAGAGCACCGCGTCGAAGAGGTCTCGGATCACGCGCGGACCTCGACCATGCCGGTGGTCGCTGCAGCCGTGGGCATCGGCTGGGCGCCGCGGTAGCGCACCCAGCCGCGCAGGTAGTGCCCGACCGCGAGCGGGGGGATGGCCAGGCTCGTCACCGCCATCGTGGCCACCTCGCGCGGGGTGCGCGGGCCTGGCGCGATCCGGCGGGCCGCGAACTCCGCGGTGCCGGCGAGCCAGGCCAGCCCGGCGAGCGCGGCTGGACGACGGGCCCCGGCGAGCCAGGCGGCCACGGCCACCGCCCCGGCGGCGGTGACCAGCGCGTGACGACGGCGGCGGCCCGGCGGTACGCCGCACAGCTGCCTCCACTGTGGACCGTAGAGGCGACGCAGCAGGGCATCGTCGGCGTTGCCGGACTGCCGGCGTACGCTCACCCACGCGTCGGCGGTACCGACGGGATGGACGGCGCGGCGGCGCCCGCGGATCAGGCGGTAGCCGCGCATCCGCAGGCGCACCGCGAGTTCGGCATCCTCCCGGTAGGCCCGGGGGAAGCGCTCGTCGAAGCCGCGCAGGGTCGTCAGGACGTCGCGCCGGTAGGCCATGTCCGCGGTGATCCACGCCGCCGCGGCCAGGCCGGCGACCTGCCGCTCCCAGTCCGTGGGCCGCCGATGGGACGGCAGCGGGACGACCAGGTTGCCCTGCACCCCGACCGCCCCGAGCGCGGCCGCCCGCGCCAGGTCCGCGGCGAGCTCGGCCGTCCACTGTGGATCGATCTGCACGTCGTCGTCGAGGAACGCCACCCACTGCGCCCGGGCCAGGCGCAGGCCGACGTTGCGGGCCGCGGCCGGCCCCCGGCCCGGGCCGGCGACGACCCAGGTCGGTAGACGGTCCGGGGCGGTCAGACGCAGGCGACCCGCCGGACGCCGGAATCCCGCCGGCCGGTCATCGACCACGATCACCTCGCGGGGGATCGGGGGCGTGGCGAGCGAGTCGACCAGGGCCTGGACGCCGGGCCGGCCGACGGTCGG
>JADGGF010000295.1 GCA_019690055.1 Micromonosporaceae bacterium | reverse complement strand
CTCGCGAGGCCGCCCACTATTAACTACTAATAGAGGTACAGATCAGCTGGCGACCGCGCCGCTTGGGGTGCGGTCGCCACGCTTATCCCTCCGTGCCCAGAGCGGGCTGCCGGCCGGACGCAGGATTCGATCACCGCTCCGTAAGGGCATGGCCCGATGTCGGGCGGGCGATTCGCCAGACCAGTGACGTCCGTCCGCGTCCGCTGGATCGGCGGACAGCAATGCCGGGGAGCCGGTTCAGTCGTCCAGGCGGAGGACGAGTTGGTCCATCACTGGGGCGTCGGGGGCATGTTGCGCGGTGCCGACCGGCACCCAGCCCCACCGGGCGTACATGGCTCGGGCCGGGTTCCCGGGCGTGGTGGTGAGGATCGCGTACGGCTCGGGCCGGCCCTCGAGCAGCGTGTCGTGCAGGGCCCGGCCGATGCCGCGCCCGCGCCACGGCTCGGCGACGTCGAGTTCGATCACGGCGAATTTCGGCGCGTCGAGGATCTCCGGCGGCGGTGGTTCCGCCTCGCCGGTCCACCAACGACCCGGCGGCAGGGGAAGCCCGAACGCGAACCCGACGAGCGTGCCGCCGACCCGCGCCAGTACGCCGCTGAACCCTTCCCGGCCCGCCTGACGGGTGGTGCGATCAACGAAGGACGCGCGCGTGTTGATGCTGCTGTTGTCGTCGAGACCATGACGGATGTCGAGGTACAGGTCGGTCACCTCGTCGAGCACGTCGAGGAACTCGGGCCCGGTCGCGCGAATGTACGTGACGTCTTCAAGCATCGGAACTCACTCGGTGCCCCGCGGCCGTAATATCCCGGCATCTCTGTGATCGCTCAGCGCGCGAGCCACTCGTCGACCCGCGGGTCGGGGAGGAACTCGCGGACCTCCTGCGCACACCGGCAGGCGGCCGCGATCTTGGCCGCCCACTCGATGGCGTCCGCCCGAGTGGGGACCTCGACGATCGTGAATCCACCGACCTGTTCCTTGCTCTCGGGGTAGGGGCCGTCGGTGACCATGCCGTCGACAGTGACGGGCGTGGTCTTCTCGTTGTCAGCGATCCCGCCGCTAAAGACGAAGACCCCGGTGTTCTTGGCCTCCTCGATAACCGCATGAGCCGCCTTGCTTACGTTGGGTAGATCCTCCTCCGGGAAGGACATCCACCCACGGTCGAACGAGATCAGGTAGCGCGGCATTTCAAGACCCCTTGATCGGGCGGCTCGGGCGGTCGCCTCTCATCGTCACGACGAACGGCTCCACCCCCGATCCGACACCATCGGCAGCACTTTGACAAGACGGTCGCGCAGGAACCGTCGAGGCCAGCCATTCGTTGTGAAGCCGCATGTCCACTGCGGACATTGCCGGCAATGGATGTGGTCGGCATCGCACTCTCGTGAGCCGGCATCGCAATGCTCGTGACTAGAGACGTCGACGAGGCAGTCAGGCCCGTCTGCGAGTACGGGCTACCCGTAACGGCCGATCGATGGAAGCGGCCCGACGACGGCGACGCGGCTGCCAGGGCTCGTAGCGGCCCAGGCCTCGTCGGGCGTGATAACGCGTGCCTCGCTTTGTACTCGTCGATCAGTGCACCGAGTTCGGCGTTGGCGACGTGCCGGCCGCGGCCGTCTCGATGACCGCCCGAGAAGGGCCCGAGGACGCGGACTGGGCCGAGGCGCCCCGCAGCAACCACCGAATCACCGCGATGCTGCCCGTAGCCACCGGCGTTCCTACGGCTCCCCGCGACCCGACCGCCGCAGCTGCTCGACCTGCCGGGCCGACATCTCGCCCAGACGCTCGAACAGGTCGAGGATGATCATCAGTTGCTCGTCGGTGTAGTGGTTCAGGACCCCGACCCAGGCCGCGCTCATGTCCGCATACATCGCGGCGACCCGGGCCGCTGCCTGCTCATCCGTCACCACGACCACGCTGCGTCGGTCGGCGACGTCGCGGGTGCGCCGGACGAACCCGGCCTGCTCCAACCGGTCGACCATCCGCGTGACCGCGCCGCTGGTCAGTCCCGTGCGGGCCGCGATCTGGCCCGGTGTGGCCGGGGCGATCGCCGAGATCGACTGCAGGTAACGCAGGTCGGCGAGGCTCAGGCCGAGTTGGTTCGCCACCTCCAGATGGAAGTTCAGCCCCTCGGCGACCACCCGCGGCGCGGCGTCCATCAGCCTCGCCATCAGTTCATCGCGTCGCATTATCTGTTCACCTGCAGTATCTGCACGCGGTAAGATACCGCGCACCGACAGATTCTCACGACTGGAAGGTACCCCATGTCTCCCATCCGCCGGGCCAACCTGCTCGCCGGGCAGGTGGCCGTCGTGACCATGATCGTCGTGACGACCGTGGACGGGCTGCTGCGACCCGGCTACTCGGTCACCCGCCACTGGATCAGCCACCTGTCGCTCGGGGACCGGGGCTGGCTCGGAGTAACCAACCTCCTGGTCTGCGGCCTCCTGTTCGCCGTCTTCGGTCTTGGACTCAGGCGAGTCAGCCGCGCGGGCGCGGTGCTCGTCACCCTGGCCGGGAGCGCGCTTGTGGTCGCCGGGCTGGTCCCTACTGACCCCGGTTTGGACTTCCCACCCGGCACCGCAAATGTCCGCACACCGATGGGCTCGGTGCACGAGGCAGCTGCGGGCGTGCTCTTTCTGAGCCTGATCATCGCGGCAGTGGTGCTCGGCCGCGCGTCCGGGCGGCGTGGAGCCGGCATCGCCGTCGCGGTTGGGATCGTCATCAGCTTCGCCCTCTGCAGTGTGCTGGTCGCGCTCGACTACTCAGGTACCTGGCCGTCGGCGCCGAGCGGCCTGTTCGAGAAGGTCGCGCTCTTCCTTGCCATGGCCTGGCCGGTCGCCGTCGCCGTGCGATCGCGGGCCAGCAGCCCGGTCCCCACTCCCACCGCGACAGCGCAGCGGAGGTGACTGTCCACAGTGGCAGCTTCGACCGGTCGCCGTGGTTGCGAGCGACTGCGGCGACACCGCCCGTCCAGCAAGAGAGCCGAAGCCGCATCGCGCAGTCCTCCACACGTCGCGGGGATTGACACCCGGTGGCGGATCGCCCCATCCTGTCCGGCCGCCGCAGCTCTGGACGGCCACCCGGCACCTGCGCCGCCGCCAGGTGTGGACCTACGGCACGCCGCCGTCGTGGAAGCGGCGCGCCGCCAGGCGTTCGGAAGGGGTCAGGTCCGAGTCCTTCATCAGCGTGACCAGAGCCATGTGTTGGCCCACCGGGCAGTACTGGTACCGGACCAGAGGACCAAGTCGGATCGATTTGACCGACGCCATGGGTATCCAGGTCGTGGTGAACAGGTGCCCGTCTCGGCAGCGCACCACGACGTCCGGGCCGAACCGGTAGCCGCTCAGCAATCGCCGGCTGCGAGCCGCAATCGCCACGACCAGGATGGCGGCGATCAGGATGGCCGCCACGGTGTAGACCGCAAGCTGGGCCTGGTTGGGCTCGGGGAGGGCCACGGACGTCATGGACGCAGCCTAACGCCGCGAGCGCCGGTGCGTCCGTCTGCGATTGCTGGCGTGCGGTCGTCGTAGGCGCCCCAGACGAGCTCCGACCGGATGTGGGTGGCTGTCTCGGCGCGTTCGACAGTCGGGTGGGGTCCGTTGCCGTGCTTTCGCGCTGTATCTAGGCCGCAAGCCATTGCCGGCCGGCTCAACAGCCGTCGAACGGTAGGGCACCGGCGGGCTGGTGGCTGGAAAGCTGGCTCGGAGTCGAGATCGCGGTGCGGGCTGGCCGCTGAACGACTACGGCTGCCCCATGACGGCCCCGGTGGTCACGCGGACGCGTGGGGCGACCGTCGCCCAGCAGATCATCGACAGCGTGCGGCTCGGCGATCCAGACCACAACGGCTGCCCGCGGCTGCGGCCGGCTCGCCCGAGCCAACCGCCGGCGGTGGCGCCGCCGCGCGGCGAGCCGTTCGTGGCGGTGCAGCCGACCGAGATCCCGGTCCTTGACGCGGTGCTTCGTGACGGGCTGCGCCGGTCGTACGGGTGGATCGGCGAACGCCCGACGTAGGCGGTCGTGGCGTTAGCGGCACGGCAAGGTTCGTGGACGGGCCCGGCTGTACGGCGACCGGAATCAATGCCTCGGAGTTGCGATGGGCTTCGAGCTTCCGTTGCATCCCGTTGCCGTGCATGCGCGCGGAACGCGCTCGTCGCCATCGGGTGCATGTGCCGGAGTGGCGGACGCGCACCCGAGAGACGCGTCGACGACTTGGACCAGTTCGGCGGCCAGGATGCGACCCCAGCGACGACATTGCTCTATCGCGCATTCCCCACCTTGGATGCGAGGGGACGCCGCTCCACCCCGACCCGACATACCGCACCGAGGCGGTACGCACTGCTGTTCGGCTTCGCTTCGGGTACGACGATCAGGCCGGCCTGCCCATGCTTGACGCCCTGTACAATCGGGCTCGCGTGATCAAGGTTCCCCATGCGACTCACATAGTCGCTGACACATCAGCTGTCGTGAGGATTGAGGTCCGTGACGCTCGCCATGACCGAGGCGCTCGATCTCGACAGTGCCGCCAGGCTGCTAGTCGACACGAAGTGGGGCAGGCGGGCCAGCGCCGAGCGGGTGCACGTCGGCGTCAACAAGGCGACGTGGCGGGTCGCGGACTGTTGGCTTACCTGCGATGTCTCGCGCCGGGCCGAGCGCGTTGCGCGAATGCACCGGCTGCTCGCCAGACTCTCCGCCGCACCTGGACTTGACATCGACGTACCAGCAGTGATCGCCACACGCGAGGGTGAAGAGCTGGTGCGCTACGCAGATCGCGTGTGGTGGTTGACCCGGCACGTTGGTGGACGCCAGCCCGATCCTCGCAACATGGCTGACACGGCCGCGGTGGCGTCCGGACTCGCTCGCCTCCACGGTGCTCTGCGTGCCCTGCCCGGCGATCTTGCCGTGGTTGATGACACGTTGGTGAGCCTGTTCGAGCTGGCGACCGATCTCATCGCTAGTGGACGGCTTACATTCTCCCCGGACGACATGAAGCATCTCAGCCGCGCCGAGGCAGTCGCGCGCGAGTGGCTGCCTCGACTCACGGCAGAAGATCCGCAGCTCATCCACGGTGACCCATCCAATCCCAACCTGCGCGTTTGCGACGAACCCGTGCGCCTTTGTGGCGCGCTCGACTGGGACCAAGCACGCTGCGACCTCGTCCTCGCCGATCTAGCCACCGTGGCGCAGACCGTGGTCTTCCGGTCCGGGACGACTGCAACAGGCGAACTGCTCGATACGATGACTGAGGCTTACACGGCAGCCGGCGGCTGCCATTTCACCCGTCACGAGGTACTCGCCGGCTTGATATTGGTGAAGTTCGAAAGCATAGCGCACCACGGAACGCGGTATCTACACGGTGAGACCGACGGTGCCCTGGTCACCAGCCAGGTCGACAAGATCCGAACCGTGTTGGACCTCTACGAGTCACCATGATGGGCCACATCTCGGTCTCCGGCCTCTCCTACCTCCTACCGAGCGGCGAGAATACTTTCTTCGACATCTCCTTCACTGCCTCGCCTGGCGAGCACGTAGGACTCGTAGGCATCAACGGCGTGGGCAAGTCGACCATCTCCCACGATCGCACCTTCTTTAGAAAGATGTACCATTATCTGTTTCTCGACGATGATGGCGTACTGCTTGATATCGCTGATTACGATGTCGCCATGGCCATGCTCGCCGGGGAGGCGATGGCGACGCGCACCGCAGCGATCACACGCTTGAATGTGGTGACTCCGCAATGAGGGACCTGGAGCCGGCCGAGCCGGACGCCGACCGCCTCGGGCGGCTCGACGCGGTGCTTTACGACTGGCACAACGAGCATCTGCTTCGTCGGC
>JADGGF010000294.1 GCA_019690055.1 Micromonosporaceae bacterium | reverse complement strand
CGTGTGGTCGATGGGCCCCCGGCCGGACGCGCCCGCCCCCACCCGGCAGCCCACCCGGGCCGGGGGCGGTCCCCGCTCGCCGTGGCGGGATCCCTCGGCCTGGATCGTGACCGCCTTCATGGCGGTTCAGTCGCTGCTCTTCTACGGCGCCCTCGCCTGGCTGCCGGTGTCCGCCATTGCTCATGGCATGTCGGCGCAGGACGCCGGGCTGCTGCTCGGCCTGTTCACCGTCACCCAGGTGCTGACCGCCTTCGTGGTGCCGGCGTTCGCCCATCGAACCGGGGACATGCGCCCCTGGATGATCGCGACGGTGACCGCCACCTCGACGGGGCTGCTCCTCGTCGCCCTCGTCCCCTACGCGTTTCCGGGCGCGCTCTGGGTGTGGGCGGCCCTGCAGGGCCTGGGCATGGGTGGTCACTTCGCCCTGGCGCTCAACGCCATCACACAGGTCGCCCCGTCGGCGACGGCGGTGCCCGCGTACAGCGGCATGGCCTTCCTCTTCGGGTACGGTCTCGCCGCGATCGGCCCGGTGCTGCTCGGTTTTCTCGCCGACGCCAGCGGTGGCTACCGCCTGCCGTTCCTGACGCTGACCGCGTTCGGCCTCCTCGCCCTGGCGCTGGGCGTGGCGGCGGCGAACCGAGCCCGGGCCCGCGCGCGCAGCTAGGCCGCGACGACGCCGGTGTAGTTCTCGGCGAGGCTGGTCGCGGCGGCGCGAGAGGTCGTGGTGTAGCGCAGTTGGGCCAGTTGCAGCGCCATGCCGAAGTCGTCGCCGGGCGTCGTGTGCAGCATCTGAGTCATCCACCAGGAGAAGTGCGTGGCCCGCCAGACGCGGCGCAGGGAGGCGTCGGCGTACTCGTCGGCGAGCCGGGAGTCGCCGTCCCGCAGCCAGGCCACCAGAGCCGTGGCGAGCCGCGCCACGTCACGGACGGCGAGGTTGAGGCCCTTTGCCCCGGTCGGCGGCACGATATGCGCGGCGTCCCCGGCCAGGAACAGCCGGCCCCGGCGCATCGGCGCCCGGACGTAGCTGCGCATCGGCGTGATGCTCTTCTCCCGGATCGGCCCCTCCTGCAACGTCCAGCCGTCGAGGGCGAAGCGCCGCTGCAGGGCTGCCCAGATCCGGTCGTCGGGCCAGTTGGCGATGTCGTCGTCGGCGTCCACCTGCAGGTAGAGCCGGCTGACCTGGGGCGTGCGCACGCTGTGCAGGGCGAACCCCTCGGGGTGATGAGCGTAGATAAGTTCGTCCGTGGAGGGGGTGACGTCGGCCAGGATCCCGAGCCAGCTGTAGGGATACCGCCGCTCCCAGACCCGCTCGGGCGGGGCGGCCACGGCGGTGATGCCGTGGAACCCGTCGCAGCCGGCGATCACGTCGCAGACGACCTCGTGGAGTACCCCGGCACTGTCGCGGTACCGCAGGACCGGCCGGTCACTGTCGATATCGGACACCTCGGTGTCGGAGACGGAGAACTCGATCCAGGCGTTGTCGGCCAGACGAGCGGCGATGAGGTCCTTGACGATCTCGGTCTGCGCGTAGATCGTGACCGTGGCGCCGACGAGGTCACGGAAGTCGATGTGGTGCCGCTCGCCCGCGTACTGCAGGTAGATGCCGCCGTGCTCGAGGCCCTCGGCATCCATCCGGCTGCCGAGCCCGCACTCGCGCAGCAGCGAGACCGTCGCCTGCTCGAGCAGGCCGGCCCGCTGGCGTTGCTCGCAGTACTCGCGGCTGCGGTTCTCCACCACGACCGACTCGATGCCGCTGCGGGCGAGCAGGTGGGACAGCAGCAGTCCCGACGGCCCGGCCCCGACGATCCCCACCTGCGTGCGATGCGCCACCGGCTTCGGGCGGGCCCCGCCAAACAGCCCCACGGTCGGCTCCTCACCTGTGTGCGTATATCGAACCTGAGTTCTTAGAGCGAACAACGTAGTGGCCGGCCCTCGCCACGTCAATATGTTGTGGCTAGCAGATAAGGCAGTGTTGACCTTTGCCGGTCGGGGCCGTAGCGTTCGCTCCAGGCACTCTTGTTCGGTTATCGAACGAATGCCGCCACCCCACGGGCCTCGAGCTCGCCGCCTCGCGTGGGGACGGCGGCCGGCGGAATGGAGATGAACCAGGCATGGCCCAGATCGTGCCGTTGGCGGCGGCGGTCGCGGACCTCATCCACGACGGGGACACGGTCGCCCTGGAGGGCTTCACTCATCTCATCCCCTTCGCCGCCGGGCATGAGATCATCCGCCAGCGGCGCACTGACCTCACCTTGGTGCGAATGACGCCCGATGTCATCTTCGACCAGTTGATCGGCATGGGGTGTGCGCGCAAGCTCGTCTTCTCCTGGGGCGGCAACCCCGGGGTCGGCTCCCTGCACCGGTTCCGGGACGCGGTCGAGGCCGGCTGGCCACGCCCCCTGGAACTGGAGGAGCACAGCCACGCCGGCATGGCCAACCGGTACGTCGCGGGCGCGAGCGGGCTGCCGTTCGCCGTATTGCGCGGTTATGTGGGCACCGACCTCGTCGCCCAGACCTCGACCATCAAGCCCATCACGTGCCCGTTCACCGGCGAGGTGCTCACCGCCGTGCCGGCCCTGCGCCCCGACGTCACGGTCATCCACGCCCAGCGGGCCGACCGGGCCGGCAACGTGCAGTTGTGGGGCATCGTCGGCGTGCAGAAGGAGGCGGTGCTCGCCGCGCAGCGCAGCCTGGTCACGGTGGAGGAGGTGGTCGACACGCTCGACCCGCGGCCGGGCGCCGTCGTCCTGCCGACCTGGGCCGTCACCGCCGTCGCGGTGGTGCCCGGAGGCGCCCACCCGTCCTACGCGCAGGGATACTCGGTGCGGGACAACGACTTCTACGTCGCCTGGGATGCGATCAGCCGGGACCGGGAGACGTTCCTGGCCTGGATGCGGGCCAACGTCCTGGAGGTTGGGCGTGACCACTAGCGATCCACAATGGACTCCTGACGAGATGATGAGCGTTGCCGCGTCGCGGGCCCTGCGCGACGGTGCGGTGTGCTTCGTGGGCATCGGCCTGCCGAGCACCGCCGCGAACCTGGCCCGCCACACGCACGCGCCCAACCTCGTGCTCATCTACGAGTCCGGCACCCTCGGGAGCAAGCCCGGCGTGCTCCCGTTGTCCATCGGCGACGGCGTGCTGGCCGACACCGCGGACGCCGTGATCAGCGTCCCCGAGGTGTTCAACTACTGGCTGCAGCCCGGACGGATCGACGTCGGCTTCCTCGGCGCGGCGCAGATCGATCGCTTTGCAAACATCAATACAACGGTGATCGGCGGTGACTACCGTCGGCCCAAGGTCCGGTTGCCCGGCGCCGGCGGTGCTCCGGAGATCGCCGCCTCCTGCCGGGAAGTGATGGTCGTGGTTCGGCAGAACCCGCGGACCTTCGTGGCCAGGGTGGACTTCATCACCAGCGTCGGGTTCGGCTCAGGTCCGGGCGACCGGGAGCGCCTCGGCCTGCGCGGAGCGGGACCGCGGACGGTCATCACCGATCTCGGCATACTCCAGCCCGACCCGCGCACCTGCGAGCTGACGTTGACGCATGTCCACCCAGGCATCGATATCGACACGGTGCGGGCGAACACCGGCTGGGACCTGGCGGTCGCCCCGGAGGTCGCGGTGACCGAGCCGCCCACACCGGAGGAGCTGGCCGTGCTGCGCCGGCTGGAGGCCACGAAGGGAGGCAACAGGTGAGCGGGGCCAGCTACATTCTGGATGCGGTCCGGACGCCCATCGGGCGCTACGGCGGGGCGTTGGCCGGCGTACGCCCCGACGACCTCGCGGCGACCGTCCTGAAGGCGCTGGTCGCGCGACAGGAGCAGCTGGACCCGCAGCGGATCGACGATGTTCTGCTCGGGGACGCCAACGGCGCGGGCGAGGACAACCGCAACGTTGCGCGGATGGCGCTCCTGCTCGCCGGGCTGCCGACCAGCGTGCCGGGGGCCACCGTCAACCGGCTCTGCGGCTCGGGTATGGAGGCGGTCATCGAGGCGAGCCGGGCCGTCGAGACCGGCGACGCCAGCCTGGTCGTCGCGGGCGGGGTCGAGTCGATGAGCCGGGCTCCCTGGGTGCTGCTCAAGCCGGAACAGGGCTTCCCGCGCGGGCACGAGACGCTCCACTCCACCACCCTCGGCTGGCGGATGGTGAACCCGGCCATGCCGCCACAGTGGACGGTGTCCCTGGGGGAGGGGGCCGAGATCCTGGCCGAGCGGTACGGAATCTCGCGCGAGGCCCAGGACGCCTTCGCCCTGGCCAGCCACCGCAACGCGGCCGACGCCTGGGCGCGGGGCGTGTTCGCGGACGAGACCGTACGACTGGACGAGCTCGCCACCGACGAGGGCATCCGGCCCGACACCTCGGCCGAGGCGCTGGCCCGCCTGCGCCCCGTCTTCCGGCGCGACGGCTCGGTGACCGCGGGCAACTCCTCGCCGTTGTCCGACGGGGCGGCCGCCCTGCTGATCGGCAGTGAGGCGGCGGCCGAGTCGATCGGGGCTCGCCCGCTGGCGCGGATCGTGGCGCGGGCGGTGAGCGCGGTCGACCCGCATCTGTACGGGATCGGGCCGGTGGAGGCGGCCCGGACGGCGCTGCGCCGCGCCGGTATCGGCTGGTCCGACCTGGTCTCGGTCGAGCTCAATGAGGCGTTCGCGGCGCAGTCGCTGGCCTGCCTGGCCGAGTGGCCGGAGCTGGATCCGGCCATCGTCAATCCCGACGGCGGCGCCATCGCCATCGGCCATCCGCTCGGCTGTTCGGGGGCGCGCCTGCTCGGCACGCTCGCCTGGCGCCTGCACCGGCACGGCGGTGGCTACGGGCTGGCCGCCATCTGCATCGGCGTTGGTCAAGGGCTCGCGGTCGTGCTGGAGGGGCTGTGACGTTGATCGTGCCGGAGTACGAACGACTCGACCCGTCCCGGCGACCCACGCTGATCGCCCGCGTCGTCGACCACGGCGACGAGTTCGACATCCGGCTGCCGGGCCCGGGAGAGACGGTGTTCTTCGATGTTTGACGCGACCTTCGGCTCGCCCGCGGTGGTGGCCGCCACCGACGAGGCGGCCTGGGTCGCGGCGATGCTCGAGGCCGAGGCGGCGCTCGCCCAGGCGTGTGCCGGGGCCGGACTCATCCCGCTCGACGCGGCGGAGGCGATCGTCGCCGCCTGCCGGCCCGACCTCGTCGACGCGGCCGACATCTGGCGGGCGGCCGCCACCTCGGCGACACCGGTGATCCCGCTGGTCGAGGCCCTGCGGGCGGCGGTGCCGGCCGAGCACCGGCCGTACGTCCACTATGGAGCAACAAGCCAGGACATCGTGGACACCGCCATGATGCTGGTGGCCGTACGGTCGGTGGCCGCGATCGAGGCCGATCTGGCCGCCGTCAGCGCCCGGCTCGCCGAGCTCGCGGCCGAGCATGCCGCCACCCCGCAGCGCGGCCGCACGCTCATGCGCCCCGCCCAGCCCACGACTTTTGGCGCCGTCTGCGCCGCCTGGCGCGCCGGGGTGACGGCCGCGATCGATGGGTTACGGCGGTGGCGCCCCGCGCTCCAGCTCGGCGGAGCGGTCGGCGACCGCTCGGCCTTCGGCCCGGCCGGGGACCGGGTGGCCGCGGCGATGGCGGCGCGGCTCGGCCTGCCGGAGGCGCTGCCGTGGCACACCGACCGCACCCGGGTCGTCGAACTCGGCGCGGCCCTGGGCGCCTGCGCGGGCACCCTGGCGAAGCTTGCGGGCGACGTCATCCTGCTGTCCCAGGCCGAAATCGGCGAGCTCGGCGAGCGAACGTCCGGCGGCTCGTCGGCCATGCCGGGCAAGCGCAACCCGGCCCGGGCCGTGCTGGTGGTCGCCTGCGCGCACCGCACCCCCGGGCTGGTATCCAC